>JBEPYD010000436.1:0-4049 GCA_041641575.1 Bacteroidales bacterium | reverse complement strand
ATCCTGCCTATGCAGAATGGGCAAGCCTTTTAGTTGCCATAGCTGGGTTTTTGATATTAATTTACCACAGCTATCAGCACCTGCCACCCATTGACTTCAGACCTTATCAAGTTGGTGCCAATATCCCAGAAAAAATGAAAATTCCGGAAGGTGCACCTGTTGATGAATATGAAACTTTGCTATATTATGAGAAAGATGGTGATGTACAGGAGTTTACCATGGATAACTACCCATGGGATGACAGCACCTGGACCTGGGTAGAGACTAAATCAGTGCTTATGAAGAAAGGGTATGAGCCTCCCATTCATAATTTTACTATTGTATCTGCCGATGGGTTTGACATTACAGAGGAGGTACTGAGTGCACAACAACCCGTTTTCTTGCTTATATCACATAACCTGAAAGAAGCCAACATTGAAAACCTTGAAAAGGCAAACGCCATTGCCAGCTATTGCAAATCCGGGAATTGTTTGTTCTACGGATTAACCGCCTCCCCTGGAGAAGTGATAGAGGGAGTTAACGATCAAGTTCCCCTCGATTTTGATTTCTATTTTACTGATGAGGTTACATTAAAAACAATTATTCGCAGTAATCCTGGTTTGCTAACGCTCGATAGTGGCACCATTACCGGAAAATGGCACGGAAACGATATACCGGACATTGCTATACTCGAATCTGCTGTTCATTCCGCGGGCATATCTGATGTTGTGCAGGAAAAAAACACCCTGGTGTGGTATTTATTTTTCGCCGCCGTGGTTTTGTTCCTTACAATGGTAAAATACATATTTAAAAAAGCGATAGCCTAAGGAAAGCCGGTGATAAAAATCATTATAAAAAAAATATTCTATAGCCTCCTTATTTTTTGGGGAGTGGTAACAGTTGTTTTTTTACTTTTTAATGTGGTACCAGCCGATCCTGCGCGCCTTATGATGGGGCAACGGTCTGATTTACAGTCAATGGAAGCCATTAGAAAAGACCTGGGACTTGATAAACCTGTGGCTCTCCAGTATATTCGATATTTAAATGATCTTTCCCCGGTTTCAGTATATACGCTGGCGCCGGATACTGCTTATTTCCATCTGGAGCAAGCTGTGCGTGAAGACGCGGTTATTCTTTTCACTTTTGGTAATGAAAAAGCATTTGTGCTTAAGTATCCGTATTTACGACGTAGCTATCAGAGTGGCAGGGAAGTTACGGAAATTATAAAAGAGGCATTGCCAAATACTTTTGTTTTAGCTTTGGTTTCAATATTTTTCGCCACACTACTGGGCATTTTCCTGGGTATTCTGGCTTCTGTATACAAAGACACACTGTTTGACCGGCTGGCATTGCTGTTTTCTGCCCTGGGTATGTCGCTTCCCTCGTTTTTTGCTGCTATTCTTGTTGGGTGGATATTTGCTTTTCTGCTTGGCGATATTACCGGACTTAATCTTACCGGAAACCTTTATGAAGTTGATGATTTTGGTGAGGGAATTACACTGGAACTTAAAAACCTTATATTGCCTGCATTTACACTGGCCATAAGACCCCTGGCCATAGTTATTCAGCTTACCCGTAATTCCATGCTTGAAACCATGGGACAGGATTATATCCGCACTGCAAGGGCAAAAGGTTTGCCACAGGGCAGTGTAATTTACAGGCATGCCCTCAGGAATTCCCTTAACCCGGTAGTAACCGCGGTTTCGGGCTGGTTTGCTTCTATGATGGCCGGTGTGGTATTCGTAGAATACATCTTTGGATGGAAAGGACTGGGATATGTAATTGTGGCAGCACTGAATAATTACGACCTGCCTGTTGTGCTGGGCAGTGTGCTCACTATTTCTGTAATATTTGTCCTTATCAATATTTTAATTGATATTATTTACGCATGGCTTGATCCGCGTGTACGGCGATAAACAATTCGCCGATAAGTTTGTAGGATTTACAAGGCGTATTTTAACGCTATGATTAAAAAACCAAACAGCAGGGTTGATAAAATGACCCCCTTAGCGGGATTGAGCCAGTCAAGTTTCATGAAAATAAAAAAAACAGCCAGGTTAGGGACGGCGCAGAGGCTTATCAACTTGCTTAATACCTGTATTTTAAAAAGATAATTAAGGTAGTCTGAAAAGTTCAGCGCATTAAAACTAACCATGTAAATGATAGCCATTGTTATCATTGGAGCCAGAATCCCGGCAACAACTCCAGTTAACATTGATTTTTTTAATTCTTTCATATCAGATCAAACGTTATCGGAAAAATCCCAGGATTTCAGGGTGTCCATAAACTTGTAGGCAGTCATATCGGGTTGAACGGGCACAACAGACACATAATTATTCAACAATGCCCATTGGTCAGTATCTGCTGATTCTGGTTCCAGATCGTAAAATTCACCGGTAAGCCAATAATATTCCTGGCTTCTTGGATCCATGCGTTTATCAAACTCTTCTCGCCAGATACCCCGGTTCTGACGACAAACTTTCATTCCTTTTATTTCCTGCTTGGGTATGGCCGGAATATTCACATTTAAACAAACACCCTGTGGCAAACCATTTTCAAGCACCATTTCAATTATTCTCTTCACATAGGGGCGGCTGGCTTCAAAATCAGCAGTTGATGAATGATCTAAAAGGGAAAATCCAATAGCAGGAATGCTGTTTATACATCCCTCAATAGCAGCGCCCATGGTGCCACTATATACCACACTGGAAGAGGAGTTGCTTCCATGGTTTATTCCGGATATGATTAAGTCCGGTTCCCTGTCAAGCAATTGGGCAAGAGCCAGTTTAACGCCGTCTACAGGAGTACCGGAGCAACTATATATGGTCAGGTCTTTTTCGTCTGAGATCTTTTTAATACGCAATGGAAATTTTACAGTAATGGCATGAGACATACCGGATTGTCCTTCAGCAGGGGCAATTACTACAGTTTTCCCAAACTGCCGGGCAATATCTGTGAGTACTTCAATACCCCGGGCATGAATTCCATCATCATTGGTAACTAAAATCAATGGCATATAATGTCGGTTTTAATAAGCCACAAAGATATTATTTCATTGGTTATTTTCAGGGGTTAACAGTAAAATAATCACTTTCATACCTGCTTTCCACTCCCGTTAAAAGGGTTTCATTTTTGCGACTAGGTTTAAAATTTATTTCATTTTTTATTACTCATCAACATGCCTCACATCGTTTTTATTGTGCCTTTATCAAACAGGTAATGTTTAATTTTTATATAGCTGAAAAAATAATTATGTATCCTATTAACTCCATTGGCATTGTGCTGTAGTATTCTTATACAGCTTCACCTTGTCGCCTTTTATATAGCGCAATACAAACTTTCACCTTGCTTCCTGAGTAGGGATATTAACATTTTTACGGTTTTGTTTTTTTACGTACTTTTGGCCTTTAATTTTGATGCTGTCAGAATTTATACTGCAGAATGAAACATTTTTTTAAATTCATTCAAATAATAAAAAATACAAGTACTTAATAATGAAGATCTCTTATAACTGGCTGAAAGATTACTTAAAAACGGATATTTCACCTGATGAAATGGCAGTAATTCTTACCAACACCGGATTGGAAGTAGAAGGTTTGGAAAAGTTTGAATCCATTAAAGGAGGGCTGGAAGGATTGGTAACCGGTAAGATTTTAACCTGTGCCAAACACTCCAATGCTGATAAATTAAGCATTACTACCGTGGATGTTGGTTCTGGTGAGCCCCTGGATATTGTTTGTGGAGCACCCAATGTAGAAGAAGGACAAAAAGTAGTAGTAGCCACAGTGGGGACTAAATTATATAATGGTGATGAAGCATTTGAGATTAAGAAAGCAAAGATTCGCGGAGAACGTTCTGAAGGTATGATATGTGCCGAAGATGAAATAGGCATAGGTACCTCGCATGAGGGCATTATCGTGCTTCCGGAAGATGTGCCTGTTGGATTGGCGGCAAGTGAATATTACAAAGTCGAGACCGATTATGTTTTTGAAATTGGCCTTACCCCAAATCGCGTGGATGGATCATCACATTTTGGCGTTGCACGGGATATTGCTGCATTTTTAAATCAG
>JBEPYD010000435.1:0-4050 GCA_041641575.1 Bacteroidales bacterium | reverse complement strand
TGTTTATCAACATCCCCTTTTTGCTCTTCCAACAAGGAAAAATCAATGGTTCTTCCATCTATACGTGCCGGAGTTCCGGTTTTCATTCTTCCGACTTCAAAACCATGATTACGTAATTGTGCTGAAATTCCCTTGCTCGACGTCTCACCTACTCTGCCACCTTTAATTTGTGTTTTACCAATATGGATTAAACCATTTTCAAAAGTACCATTTGTTAAAATAACGGAACTAGAATAAAAAGAAACATTCATCTTTGTATTAACACCATAAACCCGACGGTTATCGATAATCAATTCCGTAACCATATCCTGCCATAAATCAAGATTAGGTGTATTCTCTAAAATCTTTCTCCATTCCAAAGTAAACAAGTTTCGGTCGCATTGGGCACGGGGACTCCACATGGCCGGACCTTTAGATTTATTTAACATCCGAAACTGAATCATGCTCTTATCCGTAACAATAGCACTGTTACCACCTAATGCATCAATTTCCCTAACAATTTGTCCTTTAGCTATTCCGCCCATAGCAGGATTACATGACATTTGTGCATATTTTGTCATATCCATAGTGATGAGCAAAACTTTTGAACCTAAATTAGCGGCAGCGGTTGCGGCTTCACAACCAGCATGCCCGGCACCAACTACAATAACATCATAGTGAGAATCCATAAAAAAATATTTTATTTACATATAGTTCAAATACAGATAATACCGGTTGGATATTTTGCATATCAATATACCTGCAAAGAACATGCAAATATAAGGGATTTAGAACAAAAAAGGATATTGTAGTCTTTTAACGAAAAAATTTCTCTAAATAGAAATTTTCTTTAAAACGCATAGTATTAATTTCTTCATCTGTTTTATCATTATAACCCATTAAATGCAAAACACCATGAAGGTAAACACGTGCCAACTCGTGCTCAAAGGAAACAGCATAAGTTTTGGCATTAAATTCTACAGTGGGTATGCTAACAAATAAATCACCCTCAAGAATTTGTGATCCTTGAGGGTGTGTATATGGAAATGTAATAATATCAGTTTCGTAATCGTGGTTAAGGAAATCTCTGTTTATATCAATTATTCTAGATACACATGTATTTACAACAGATATCCTTTCTATATTAAATTCTTCGTATGTAATCGTGTTTTGTAAAAGAGAATTGTATTTATTCTCATCTTTAAGTTCAAAATCTAATTCTTCAGAGAAAAATTGAATTACTGTCACTCAGCAAGTTTAAATTCCATTTCAACAACTCTGCCCTCTTCAGAAAACTTGATATCATCAGAAAGTTTATTCATAAGAAAAATACCTCTACCACTAAGATTCTCAATATTCTCAGGCGCAGTAGGATCAGGAACGTTATTATAATCAAAGCCAGGACCTTCATCTTCTACCGTAATATGTAATTCATGTTCGTTATTTCTGAATTTAATAACAACATTTTTTGACTCATCATTCCTGTTACCATGCACAATAGCATTATTAGCAGCCTCAAGAGTAGCAATAAGCACATTGCCATAAATTTCTGAATTAAGCTTACAAATAGATGATATCTCATCTACAAATTTTTCAACTTTTCTCAGATACTCAATTTTTGATGGTATCGTAATTACATTTTCCATTAGAACTTCGTTGTGTTTATTTGATGATGTTGCCTCCATAATATTATTAATTTTCTATGTTATACTATGATAAACAGGTGAAGGTTACTATTTACATCAAAATATTTTAGCCTTCTATCACAAATTTAACACTATTCAAGCGTATTTGTTGTATATCTCACAGACTATTTTAACGACTCAGCCATTCCTGGGGATCAAGCTTGTTTAATTCCTGCCAAATTTCGAAATGAAGTACACTACCCCCTTTAGATTCATCATCAAAAACCTCACCTATAAGTTGCTTTGTAACTATTGTATCACCGGCCTTCACGCGAACATTAACAAGATTTTGATAAACCGTTAAATAATTACCATGCCTAACAATAACGGTATAATTTGCGCCTAAGATTGCTAATACTTTTGTAACAACACCACCAAATACTGCACGTACTTCAGAATTATTGTCAGTAGTGATATCTATGCCATTATTTCTTATTTTTATACCACTAAGCACTGGATGATTATGTTCGCCAAAGGTTCCGGTAACAACGCCGGTTTTGGTTGGCCATGGTAAACGACCTTTATTATTTTTAAAATCGTCTGAGACAAGTTTTTCCTCAGGTGTTAACCTACTATACATATTATTACCAGCACCAGTACGTGGTTTTGCAGCTTCTGCAGCAATTAATGATTCTATTTCCTTTTCAAGCTTACGTGCAATCGTTTCGGATTCTTTAAGTTTTGTCATTAACTCTTTTTCCTTGCTTTTGAGTTGTCTTATAAGAATATCCTGCTGACTAAGTTCGACCTCTAAAATAGTGGTTTCTTTTGCCTGCTCATTTCTTAGCTGAACTTTATTCTCTCTTGATATTTGTAAATCAACAAGCTTTTTATTCAAAACATTTTGGACGGCCACAATTACATCCGCCTGTTTTTCCCGGTATGCTGTATATTGCTGAAGATACTTAATTCTTTGATATGCAGTATTAAAATCTTTGGCAGAAAAAATAAACATTAAGCGATCAAATGATTTATGATTCTTATATGCATAGTAAATTAAACGAGCGTATTCGTCTTTGAGTCGCTTTAAATCATTCTCAAGAGATAATACAATTTCTTCATTATCTCTTATCTGCTCGTCTATTGTTGAAATTTCTAATTCAATATCACTAATAACCTGATTACGGAGATCAATTCTACGTTTAATAAGGTTTAATCTTTCTATTGTATTTTCTCTGTCTGATTGCGCTTCTTTAAGAAGTCGCGTAGTCATGGCAATTTCCTTCTGGGTTTCCTCCCTCCTCTTCTCTAACTGGGTTCTTGATTGGGTAAACCCTTTTTCGGGGATAAGAAACAAAGAAATAAATAATGAATATACAAAAAGATGATATTTAAAAATATTACTTTTGATTTGAGGCATCCAAAATCTTTTGTTTTATGAGACCATTTGTATTCCCATGTTCAATAGCCAATTCCCAATAATGAACAGCTTCTTCTACGAAGCCATTTTCATACAATATATCGGCATAATGCTCAGCAACATCAGGATCAAGAACTTTGCTATTAGCAATTGCTTTTTTTATATATATCAGGGCATTTTCCACATCACCCATTTTAAACAATATCCAGGCATAAGTGTCTAAATAAACAGGATTTAATGGCTCCGCTTCAATAGTTTTCTTACTCATTTCCTCAGCCTTCTCAAGGTTACTGTTATCTAATGATAGAAAATAAGCATAATTATTTAAAGCAGGGAAATTATCTTCATCCAAATAAATGATTTCTTCATATAATTTAAAGGCTTCCTGCTTTTTATTTAATTTATAATATGAATCAGCAAGTATTGAAAGTGCCTGAATATTAAAATCAACATTATCAGTATTCAATTTAACAGCTTTTTTCACATGTTCGATGGTAGCTTCATATCTCTCATTTTGATACTCCGCTAAACCTAAAAATAAAAATGGCAAGGGTTCATTTCCGAAATATTGAATAGCCCTGGCACTTTCAGTATTTAATTCATCATTTCGCTGCAAAACATTTAGTATTAAAAGATATTGTTCCCATATCTGGTAAGATGTTGTATCAACCTTAGTAATATCTTCAAGAAAATGAACAGCTTCTTCTAAATTATTGGATCTAAGGTAAAAATCGGCCCATAATGTCATAATATCAACATCAGTACTATCATAATGCAAAAAATCTAAAACTAAGGGAAAAATTTCTTTTCCATCCGTAAAAGTTGATTTTTGATTAAAATAAGGTAAAATAAGTCCAACTTTTTGCTCTGTGGAAAGATCTTCTGTTTCAAATGCTTTTATAAGTACTTCTAAAGATGTAACTATCTGATTATTAATTCTATAAAAATCTGAAGCGGATAATAATGCATCTAAATTGTTACCTCCATATTGAAGTAATAACGCATAATATTTATCTGCCTCATCTA
>JBEPYD010000434.1:3390-4051 GCA_041641575.1 Bacteroidales bacterium | reverse complement strand
GGTCATTACGGTAAACTTTTACTTCATAGCCATCATACTGGTTTAAGCCATCGCTGGTGCCAAACCAGATAAATCCAAATGAGTCTTTATAAATACAATTTACGGTATTGTGCGATAATCCCTGCTCAATGCTTAAATGCTGAAACCGAAGGTCTTTTGCATTACCTGCAGCAATATAAAATGATATAAGTGTAAATATGTAAAGTAGCCTTATATACATAGTGTAGTATTTTTATCACAGCCAAGTTAATTAATTTTTTGCATAAATTGACTACTATTTATAACGGTATAGTATTTTCTTTAATATGCAAATGCTTTATAAATTACAGGAAAATTACACCTGTTTCTTTCTTTCCGAAAAAATTTTTCATTGGCTTTTTAAAACAAAATTTATTCAAGCTTTCTTAATACCATTGTGGATGAAGTTTCATTATCAATGATAATTTTCAGGTAGTAAATACCTGATTTTAAATTCCGAGCCTGATACGTTAATGAACTTCCGGAACCTTTTTGCAAAACTGACAAGGTACGCCCGGTAACATCCATAAGTTGTAAATGAATATTATTCCATTCTCTTCTGCCTTCAAGGTAAAACTCATCAACAAAAGGATTTGGGAACACCTTTATTTGTGACTTTTCGCTCAGCAATGGTAAATTCATA
>JBEPYD010000434.1:0-3380 GCA_041641575.1 Bacteroidales bacterium | reverse complement strand
ATTGTTGAAGGAAACAGAATCTGAGAAAAGACCATCTTTATAAGCCGAAGCCATCACCTGTGTATTTTCATAAATCCAGAAAGGTTGGGAGTAAATATTACTTTCAAGCGTTGGCCTGGTGCCATCGAGCGTGTAATAAATATCAGCACCTGGAGTTGCACTTAATAAAATTTCCACAGAATCATAATAGGTACCCGCCAATGGTGAAATGACTGGAGCTTCAGGAGCCGTTACTTTCGGTATAAACCTGGTACTACTAACACGTACATTGGCCAGATATCCGTTTTGCAACGACCGATAATAAAACCGGATGCCCTGAATGCCGTCGAACCAATTGTAGAGGTGGGGTATTTCATTAATGGAAGTATTATGAAATTCATTCAATTGCTGAATAATTTGTTCGTCATCTTTTTCTGCAAATGGAATGGACATAGACATTAATAATTCATTTGATGAAGAATCAGCAGTTGATTCACGCCAATATACTTCCATTTTTTCAGGATAAATCAACCATGTATAATGATGCCACTTAGTAGTAGATACTGTTTTGGTATTGGCAATTTTTACAGGTCCATGGGGATAATCTGCCACGCTTCCAGGAGATATGCCACCCGGGCCTGAAATAAAACCCGGCAACCAGGTGCCATCCCCGAGCTTTTCAAATTCACCTTCCAGGTCTTTGCCTCCACCATAAAAGAGATATGCCTGTTTGGTTGATTCTACGCCATTTAGTAGTCGCAGATTATATGCAGGACGACCAAAAGGTGCTTCATCCGTGGAATTGTAGACATCATTAAATTGTGGCAATTCTCCGGGATAATTGCGCAGCAGCGCTATACCAAACCTTCCACTCTCACCATTTCCATTTAATGCTTCAGAGAGGTACTCCCATTCAATGGCAATGGTATCATTCCTGTGAGAAAGCGTGTCAAACAAGATATCGAATGCCGTTGAAGTATAGGTAGATCCTATGTTATACCCTCCCATGCCAATAGCTTCTTGTGAAAGATAAACGGATGCTTTTGTTTGCCCTTCCTCATCCGCTTTCATACCGGTTTCAAAGGCAGAAACAGTAACCGTATTATCTCCCCATAATAGTAATTCTGAAAGATCAATAAGGCTGTCTTTATTTGTGAATTCTTTATGAAGCACAGTATGGAATTGTGCGGAGGTATTTAAAGATAAAATGAAAATTAATGAAAATAAGTAGAATTTTAGCATGGATTGGATTTGTTTAAAACAGTAAAATGTCCCTGAAACATGGACATTTTACTGTTACTGTTAGTGAAGGTAGTAAGATTTATTGGATAATAGAAAATGATTTAACAACAACGTTGCTGTCTATAATTAAACGAAGGAAATATTTCCCATCCTTTAAGGATGAAACATTTATGCGCATCTCCCTGCCATTTGACACACCGGAGAGATCATTAAGCAATGTTTGCCCGGTAAGGTCAATAATTGAATATTGAACAATTTTGCCGTTGAGTGCTTTTGAAAAAACAAGATTAAGTTCATTATCAGCCGGATTGGGGTAAAGCGTGGTTTCCATCAGGGATAGTTCATTGATACCTGTAGTTACGATGGCCTGCTTTATCACTTCTTGTGTAAACCCAAGATCAGTGGTTACCACCATCTTCACATTATAATCACCTTCAGCATTAAATTTATGTTTTACTTTAGCTCCTTCAGCGTCAAATGTTCCATCCATATCAAAATCCCATTCAATTTTATCAATATTTCCGAAAGGAACAGATGCAACCGCTTCAAATGTTGAGGTATCGCCAATAGCAACGTCTGCCACTGTAAAATCAGCATCAATTAGCTGAAGTGCATAAGTGCCTCCGGTTACAAGACTTGGGTATAATCCTTGTTTATAGGCAATAGCCTTCAGTTCCGTAGTTGTGTTTAGCACTACTTTGTCGGTATAAAGATTAGCATTATCATCAGGTTGGGTTCCGTCAAGGGTATAATAAATACTGGAACCATCTGTAGCACTGGAAATTGTTACCTCAACCACGTCGCCAAAATATCCCGGAGCCGGTGAGAATGTTAAGGGATCGACCCCTTCACCTATGGTTAAAACTTTTGCTGATTGCGCAGATGCCGGAAAGATATAGTGATCTGTATTCCACACTGCTTTATTTGTAAATAATGTGATTTTATCGGTTACAGCATCAGAAGGTATGGTAAATGTGACTGTAATATCATCTAATACAGAAAATTCCTGAACGCGGGCATTTCCAATAAAAATGCTGTCTGTACCCATCAGATTGGTTCCTGACAAAGTAATTGTGTATATTTCTGCACCCTCTTCAGGAGTAAAAGATGAAATTACGGGTGGTGATTGCATATCACATCCAGCCTCAGGCGGACAGGGAGTACCTTCATAGGTTAGTCCCTTGTTATCGGCTACAACTGTATTGCATGGGGCTTCAATTTCACCTGAACCACTATTATTTACAATATATGTGTTGCAAGCTCCGGTTGAGGCTCTCAATGAAATTTTACTGGTTACTTTATTCCCTTCTATTCGTACATTATCAGCTCTGTAATCATTACCATTGGTATTCGCCTCAACCCAAATGGAATGATTTGACTGTTGTCCCATGGCTTGCGAAAGATCATTGTTAAGAATGAAAACATCTTCCATATCACGCATTTTATAAATTCCTATATATGCATTTGATCCTTTAATTGTATTATTTTCAATCAGCACTCCTCTTACCGGGGATCCTCCGCAACATTCCTGAATAAGAATACCTTCACCATCCACAGAAAGATATTGCTCACCTTTTAGAAGGTCATTGTATACTTCAATATAGTTATCTGCAATTGTTACATCAAAACCTGAAAAATCAATGCCACGGTTTTCAAGGGTAGCACTATTATGCACAAGTTTAACTCCTGCCGGATGCACCCAGGCTTTTTTGCCAGCTTTATCGTTTTTGACATTTCCTTTTATTACAAGTCCTGTGCCGGAAGCCATGATTCCTACACGACCGGTGGTATAAATCCAATTGTCAATAACCTCATTACCAGCTGCATAAAGAGAAGGTTCTTTTTCAGGAGTTCCATAAGTAGCATATGCTTTGCCCCGGTTTAATTCAATACCATAATGTTTGGTATAGCTAAATACAGCCTGATGTCCCTCAAGGGGTATCATAGTACCATTATCATCCACAAGATAACCGGGCATTTCAAAACTTTCGTCAGATATTGGATGTACATTATTGTTCTCAAAATCATTTACCCTGTTGTTTGTAATGATACCGTTTTCAGCAACATAAGCGCTTATGTTTACGGCGAATCTATGGCCCCATCGTTGCCAGTTGTGCTGTCCTTCAGCCGGCACATTCGGATCAGGTTCAGCAACGTTA
>JBEPYD010000433.1:0-4070 GCA_041641575.1 Bacteroidales bacterium | reverse complement strand
AGACCCATAACCTGATAGAAACAGCCGACCCCGCTTTAATACAGGAACTCATGAACGAAATGTGGGAATGGTCTGCCAACGTTGGTGTGGTGCCACAGGATATCGTAAAAGCAAGGACAACACCAGGTGGAAACTAAAGGGCGCTGGTCTGGTAAATTTGGCACCAGGCTTAATCATTAATGCTGCTTCCCCACCAATCCTCATTGGGTTGCCAATCTGTGCTTAGCATTTGCTTGCGCTGTTTTTCAAGGCGTGGCAGTAGCTGATCAATATATTGCTGATGCTTTATTTCTGAAGAATCGGCATTATAAGTGGTATCAGGTATTGGGTAAAGGGCATTTGTTTCTTTAAGCCAGGCCATTAATTTATTGCTCAGCGTATGGGCTATTTCCGGTTGCTGATCAATTAAATTATTATCCTCATTTACATCATCGTTAATATTATACAATTCTTCTGAATCATCTTCCCAGTAATGAATTAGTTTCCATCGGCCTTCCTGAATAATGGATGAAGGGTCGCCTCCCTGGTTTCCATAATGCGGATAATGCCAGAATAAAGGACGATCTTGAATGTTTTTTCCTTCAAGCAAAGGTTTGAGGCTGACACCATCCGTATGTTCCTGCGGTTTTAAGGGTATGCCAGCCAAATCCAACAAGGTAGGGTAGAAGTCGGTGCCTGTAACGGGGGTAAGATTTTCTTTGCCATTATGGTCCATCCAGGGTACATAGATGATGTAGGGGACTTTAATACCTCCTTCCCACTGGTAACCTTTACCGCCGCGTAATGGGTTGAGCGAAGTGGAATAATTATCGCCTGAGGCTACCCCGCCATTGTCTGAGGTGAAGATAATAACTGTGTTTTTGTCTAATCCCTGCTCCCTGAGGGTCTGCAATACGCTGCCAACCGCCTCATCCATATGTTCAATTAAACCGGCATAAACAGGATTGTCCTGATGCTTGCGGATGGGCAACCTGCGTTCCATTTCAAAACCTTCATTTGCGATGCCGCTCTCTTCTGCTTTATTCCTGTAGTATTCCCACTTTTTATGAGTAGTTTGTATGGGCGCGTGAACAGCATAAAATGATAAAAAGGCAAGAAAAGCGGTGTCTTTATGGGTCTTGATAAACCGGGAGGTTTCATTTGCCAGTTTCATGGGTAAGCTCATCCCTGCTTCCCCGGGTAAGTCTTCCATTTTGGGATTGTTAAAGGGTGAGAAATAGCCTCCTGAATAGGGGCCACCCACATGATACCCTCCTTTGTTGATATCAAATCCATGATCTTCCGGATACGATCCCTCGCCGCCGAGATGCCATTTTCCTGAAAAGAAGGTTTTATATCCATTTTCCTTCAAGGCTTCGGGCAGTGTATTATAAGCATGTTGGAGGTTGTGGACATAGTTGGGGGGCAACAATTTTGTGCCCCGGTTAAGCTTGCGCCAATCTTCGCCCGAAGGTGCCCCAATGTAATCGGTTATTCCGTGACGGGGCGGGTATTTGCCGGACATAATGCTGGCTCTTGAAGGGCTGCAGACCTGGCAATTCGCATACCCGTTCACGAAATTCATTCCCAATTTTGATAGCGAATCTATATGCGGTGTTTCATAGTATCGGCTTCCGGTGTAACCCAAATCATGATACCCAAGGTCATCTACAAGAATAAAAAGAAAATTTGGCTGCTCCGGTTTCTTCTCCTGACATCCAAAGATGGTAAGAGAAAGAAATAGGGGGGTAGTGGCTTTTAAGCTTAACTTCCAATTAGGTTTAGGTATTTTCCAGGTATTTTTCTTCATAATTTTACAGATGCACAGGAATTAGGCGTTCATTTTAAGTAAGAAACCTGTCATGTATCAAATGTAAATATTTTTTTATAATTAAGAACAATACCATGGGATGCAAATGTAAATATCAAACTTCGATTTTTCCTGCATTAAATGATTTAGGCATGCACAAAATAATAATTGTAAAACAAAATAACAAAATATAGAAGAAATTTCTATATATTCGTTAAATCAAGTAGTTACAATGATAAAACAGTTAACCTATAATGCGCATAAACACAATGTGGTTTTTGGACTCATAAATGCAATGGGGTTATGGCTACGTTGGCGGTAAGGTTAAGAGCATAAAACTTATTGAAATGAAAACATTGAGTATAGATTTGATAAAAAAAGGAATAATAATTCTAATGTTAATAATTTGTCATGGGTGTGAAGATGACCCAATTCCTGAAAGTTTACCAGAAAACTCTGAAAATGGAGCAAATACTTTTGGATGTTTAATTAATGAGGAAATATACATTCCAGACATTCGCCGCATGGTGTGTTGTGAGGGACAAGCAGTGCCAATGATAGTTCAATTTAATGAAATTCCGAATGGAGTATTTGATGTTTCAACTATTCGTGTAGTTGATGATAATGATAATGTTAATGATGCCGAAGTATCTTTTCTTATTGATAGTATTGATTTAGAGGGTGAGTATAAAATAAATTGGGGAACTGTCAAGTTCGAAAATGTCTATTATAGAGTAGATTCGACTATGAAAAGTTTGGTGACATTTTTAAAGATTGATATCGAAGATAAAATCATATCAGGGACTTTTGAATTTTCTGCATATGATTGGGACAATCCTTCAGATACTGTTGAGATTACAGATGGACGATTTGATTTAAAATATGAATAATAATAAACCCAACCGCCAACAATGTATAAAAAACATAAGTGGTTCAGTGGTTTACGGAGTTTTGGAGCATTTAGTCAGCTCCGCCAAATCTGCGATTTGACGGTTTGTTTTAAAACATTAAATTTGTGTCTAATCGCAAATTTGGCTAAGTGTAAATTGACAGGTAAGAGCTTTAAAATCACTTACGTTTCTTATACGAACCGTTGGGGGCAAGGCAAAAAAAGACCAACAAACAAACCGACAATAGAAATTCAAGAAGAATGATTATTTTTGTTTTAAAAAACTCTACTCTTTATGGGAAATAGGAACTTAATACGGTTTGATTGGGCGATTAAAAGGCTTTTAAGAAACAAAGCTGATTTTTCAGTGCTTGAAGGTTTCCTATCTGAATTACTGAAAGATGACATAACCATTGAGACAATATTAGAGAGTGAAGGCAACCAGCAAATTGACACAGACAAATTTAATCGTGTTGATATGCTCGTGAAAAATTCCGTGGGTGAATTTGTAATAATCGAGATTCAAAACGAGAACGAATACGATTATTTTCACCGCATGGCATACGGGACTTCAAAGGTGATTACCGAATATATTTCAGTTGGAGAACCATACAAGAACATCAAAAAAGTCTACTCGATAAACATTGTGTATTTTGACCTTGGACAGGGAGAGGATTATGTTTATCATGGCAAGACTGATTTTATTGGTATTCATAAGGCAGACAAACTAAAACTTTCAAACAAACAGACGGAATTACTTGGCGGAAAAACTGACCCTTCACAAATTTATCCAGAGTACTACGTGATTAAAGTCAACAACTTCGATGATATTGCCAAAGATTCGCTTGACCAGTGGATTTATTACTTGAAAAATAATGAGATAAAAGATGATTTTAACGCCATGGGGATTGGAAAAGCAAAGGAATTGTGGCGTGTTGATAAATTATCAGAGGACGAACGAAAAAATTACCTGAAACATATCGAGGATTTACACTACGGGGCAAGCATGGCATGGTCAATGAAGGTTGACGCGGAAGATAAATTAAAGATGGAAAGAACTATTGAAATTGCAAAAGAATTGAAAAAAAATGGAGCTTCCCTTGACATGATAGTAAAATCTACTGGATTAACTAAAAAAGAAATCGAGAAATTGTAAAATTGCCCAGCCCCCAACATGCTATAAATCCAATAGCCGCCGTGGCTCGGTGGATAGGAACGCAGGTGAAATGAAAAGTTTGTACCTTTAACGGGCGACGGTGAAGCGGCTACTGTATTTATAGCTGTCCGTCGTGTGCGCCCGGCATGGGCATTAACTATAGGGTGAAAGTCCCGAGCAGGCAGGGGTAAACTGTACTGCTAGCAAGTGGCAAGTGTTACATCGTGAGGTGTCGC
>JBEPYD010000432.1:0-4081 GCA_041641575.1 Bacteroidales bacterium | reverse complement strand
AATGCCAGGCAATCCCATATAACTTAATTTGCGAAAATTTCCTTTAGTTCTTCGGTTGATGTTGCCAACAAAAAGCAGAAGTTCCCTGTGCAAAGCGCTTACACTGTGTTCCCTTCCGGGTGATGGCCTTGCATGGGTGAATATTGGCAGCAGCAATGTTCTTTGCTGTATTATTCTTAGAGACATAGTGAAAAATGTCTGCCGTAAAATTCCACAGGCTGTCACCCTATCACTCCGGTTCCGCTAGTACATGCCGGGAATTGTCCCGCACTTTAGCCGGAGTCTGTCCAGCAAATATAAAAATCGGGAGCCAACCTATATAATACCAAAAAAGCAGTGGGTACAATTACTCACTGCTTTTTTTGGGGGTTAACTGTGTCTTAAACCTAAAATGTAACAGGTTGCGGTTTCACTGAGCACGCTTGTACTATCTTTTTTACAATTAATCAATTTGTTTTACTTCTTAACTCAAGTCAATGAATTTGAAATGCATCATAGATAATTTTACCTGCATAATAACTCAATCAAAATCAAAATATGAAAGCAATTGAATGTTTAAGGTATGGAAGCTATGAGAACCTTGTTTTAACTGAACTTGAAAAGCCAGCTCCAAAAGAAAATGAAGTGCTGATTAAGGTTAAAGCTACTTCAGTAACAACGAGCGATGTTCTTATTCGAAGATTAAACGAACCACCTGTTCAAAAATTTATACTTCAACTCATATTCGGTTTTGGCAGACCAAGAAATCCTATTTTGGGAATGGTATCATCGGGTATTGTTGAAGCTAAAGGAAAAAATGTTTCGTCATTCAATATTGGAGATGAAGTATTTGCTTATGGTTCTGTTTCACCAACAAAGCGCCATTTTGGTTCTTATGCAGAATACATCTGCTTGCCTGAAGACTGGAATATTGCACTTAAACCTTCAAATAAAAGTTTTGAAGAATCGGCAGCCATTCCTTATGGTGGGTTGCTTGCATCTCATCTATTGAAAAAGACTTCGATAACAAAGGGTGATAAAGTCCTCATCTATGGCGCCTCAGGAAGTATTGGAACAATGGCGGTTCAATTGGCTAAAAATGCTGGTGCCCATGTTACCAGTGTTTGCAGCAGTAAAAACTTTGAATTGGTAAAATCCTTAGGAAGTGATGTAGTAATAGATTACACCACAAAAAATGCAAAATCACAGTTAGACGTATACAAATATGTGATTGACGCAGTCGGAAACAAAAAGTCCTCCGTGCTAAAGGAAGCAAGCAAAAAAGCACTGAGACCCGGAGGGAAGTACATATCCATAGACCATGGAACTCCATTAACTCCTAAAGATGCCTTCTTAAATTTAAAATCCCTGGCTGAGAAAGATAGAATCAAGCCTGTTATCGACCGGGTCTATTCACTAGAGAAAATGGCTGAAGCGCATGAATATGTAGAAATGGGTCATAAAAGAGGGAATGTGGTCATTACTGTTTAGTTGTATGTCAGTGAGAAACAGGATGAAAAATAAACTATATAAATTTCTGTCAGAACCGTACATAGTCATCCTTGTAATGCCTCTTGGTTCAATAATATCAATTGCTCATAAAAGTTACGGGTATTTTTTTATTGGGCAGTGCAACTGACAAACCATCAAATAACCTCATAACAGTGATAAGAAATTGATCGAAAAAAAATAGTTGGAATCAACTATGGGTCTAAATCAGAGGCAATTCGTTTTCTTATTCGGCTCAAAGATTCTGGTTTTACCCCAATATAACTTGCAAGATGATATTGAGGTATTCGCTGTAATAAGCCGGGCCTCGATTTCATGAGCTTTAGGTAGCGTTGCTCAGGAGAGTCAGTATAGTATGAGGTCAATGCTTCTTTTTGCTCTGCAAAGGCAGCCTCCATGATGGTTCGTGAGATTGTTTCAAATCGAGGAAAGCGCTGGAATAGTGCCTGGCCTTGCTGTTCATCTCCTTCAACAACCATGGTATCTTCTACACAAATCCAATTATGCTTTGCCGCATTTTGTGGGGTAAAGTTGTTTAAAGAAATGGCCCATTGTTCTTCTGTGAAGAAATTGGTCGTTTTCTCTTCACCATCTGTTAGGATGTACTCTCTTACACAGCCCTCCAGAATAAAATAGGTTTTGTTTGAAAATTGTCCTTCTTTTATCAGGAAATCACCCTTCTTGAATTTCTTCGTTTGCATGCTTTCAGCAATGGCTTCGGCCTCTTCTTTTGAAAGTGGTGATATTCTTGAAAAATAGTCTATAAACTTGTTTTCCATAAGTTCATATAAAATGTATCTTATACGATGTTTGATCAGGTTTATTGAGTTCTCGTGTTGTCCTTTGGTGCCGATAATCGCGTAGAGCAAGAAACAATTATAATTCGTATTTCCACCCTCTCACTCTGGTTCCGCTGCGAATTTCCAGGGCAATTGCTCCTTAAAGTTATTGTTTTTGACCAATTCCCATTTCTTCTTCGAGTTCTGTAATTGAATTCAACCCACTCGGGTTTTCCGGATATAGTTGAACTGACTTCTTGTAACTTTTTAAGCTCTCTTCAAGTCTGCCTTTTTTTCGTAGTGCTTCACCATAATTAGCATAGGTATTCCAGGCATTTGGAAATAGCCTCATGTTGATTTCGAAAATAGCCATAGAGGCATCAATATTTTCTTCAAGGTATATACGACCCAATCGATTGAGTGGAAAGGAGCCATAGCTGAATTCTTCCAGGTTATTTAGTACGGAATCCTCAAAAAACGTTTTGGCTTTTTCAGGACCGACTAAATCAATTTTTCGTGCGAGTTCAATTGACAATGATCTTTTAATTTCTTTCAAGGAATCAGAATACATTAAACAGGCACCAATATTACTGGGGTCATGACCAGTAGCAAGTACTACCACGCCCTTTTTCAATGTTTTATTGAAAGCGATATAGGAGTTATACCCACCTGTACTTCCACCATGCCAAAAATTATTACCATCAGAATTTGTAAAGATTATCCAGCCTAAACCCATACCAAGAGGATACTCTCCCCTCCTCACACGATACATTTCATGGCGCTTATTATGTGTCAGTTCAAAGGCTTCTGTCAATGAGGTTTGAGTAAATCCTAATTGTGCTGAGAGGTACTTAATCATATCTGTAGTTGAACTTCTAATCGCACCTGCCCCTGCAAGAGTAGAGAAATTCCAGTTTTGGGTAGATTGCCCAAATTCATTTTTACCTATTGCAAGATTATTTATCATTGACTCATCGAAAGTGATTTTTGTATCACTCATCCCAAGTGGTTCTATAATAACTTCACTTACTAAATCCTCATAAGTTTTTCCAACATGCAGAGCCAAGGCATGACCTAATAATCCATAAGCCAGGTTTGAGTATTCAAAGTTAGCACCAACCTCTTTCGTTGGCGTATAGTTAGAAATAAACGCATACATCTGTGGAAGGGTATAGTCTGCAAAAGGATCTTTTGAATTTGCCGGTCTAAAATTTCCGGGCATATTCGGAAGTCCTGAGGTATGATCTGAAAGTTGCCCAAGCGTAATATGACGCTTTCCTAAAACCGGAATTTCGACATGATCTGGGAGCAGCTCATGGATTGGATCATCTAATTTCAAATTTCCATTTAAAACCTGGTCTGCTAAAAGAGTAGCAGTGAAGGTTTTTGTAATCGAACCAATCTCAAATATTGAGTTTTCATTGACCTCTGAACCTATAGAATCTCGTGATCCGAAATTATAATATCGAATGCCGTTCTGGTCGATTATTCCGATTGCAATCGCACCATTAAGTCCGTATTCAATTCGTTTCCCGATATTCTGAGTTACATTATCTGGTAGAGGATCTGTTTGTCTTGAACAGTTAATAAAAAGTATTGTAATTACCGCCAGCCAGATGGCTCGATTCGGGTATGATTTCATTTATTTACTTTTTTATGGAGCATAATCGGGTAAAGCAAGATACGAAAATAATTTGGTTCTCCATCCTCTCACTCCGGTTCCGCTAGTACAGGCCGGGAATTATCCCGCACTTTAGCCGGAGTCTGTCCAGCTAAAATGAAAATCGGGAACCACCGTATTTATGATCAAAAAA
>JBEPYD010000431.1:0-4092 GCA_041641575.1 Bacteroidales bacterium | reverse complement strand
CTCAACGATAAGGGTTTAGCCCACACAAAGATACTTGGTTACAGTGCTAAATTTCAATCCTCTTTCTATGATCCCTTCCGTGGAGCGGCAAATTCTGCACCCCGTTTTGGCGACCGCAAAACTTACCAGATGGATTACCGCACCACCCGGCAGGCACTGGACGAAGTTAGTGCCGATATCAATGAAGGCGCCGATTGGGTTATGGTAAAACCTGCACACGCTTATCTTGATGTTCTCAGCAAGGTAAAAGCAAAACATCCGGATGTGCCTTTGGCGGCTTATCATGTTTCCGGCGAATACATGCTTATTAAAGCAGCCGCAGCAACCGGACTGGTTGACGAATCGCTTGCCGCGCTTGAGGTGAATACGGCCATAAAACGTGCCGGTGCTGACTTTATAATTTCTTACATGACAAATATATTATACAAATTTTTTAAATAAAAACAGATGATGCTTACAACAACAGGTAAACTTATGATGAGCAGAGAAAAATCTGCCCTGGCCATGGAACGGGCCCGCAAGGTAATCCCGGGTGGTGTAAACAGTCCCGTACGCGCATTTAAAGCTATTGACGGTAAGCCGGTCTTCATAAAGAAAGCACGTGGAAATGTTTTGCTTGATGAAGACAACAACAGGTTTACTGACTATTGTTTGTCGTGGGGAGTGGCCATTACCGGGTATAACCATCCTCATGTAAGGGCCGCTGTGCATGAGGCTATTGAAGATGGAACCACATATGGTACTGCTACTGAATACGAAGTGGTGCTGGCAGAAAAAATCACTTCGCATTATCCTTCAGTAGAGAAAGTACGAATGGTGAATAGTGGTACTGAAGCTGTAATGAGTGCCATTCGGCTGGCCAGAGCCTACACTGGTAAGCATATCATTTTAAAGTTTGACGGATGCTACCACGGACATAGCGACAGCCTGCTTGTTTCCGCAGGTTCAGGACTTGCAGAAACAAAAAGCTCCTCAAGCGGAGGTGTGCCTGATAAGCTTGTAGAATATACCCTATCGCTTCCTTTTAATAATGAGCTTGCCGTTACAAAGGCATTTGAGAAGTACCATAATCAAATAGCTGCAGTTATTGTGGAACCTGTTGCCGCAAACATGGGGCTGATTAATCCCCGCGAGGGTTTTTTAAAACATCTGGAAAAAATTTCCCGTGCAAATAAGGCGTTGCTCATCTTTGATGAAGTTATCACGGGATATCGTTTTGGCTTATCGGGTGCGCAGGGATTTTTTAATATAACACCTGATTTAACATGTCTGGGAAAAATTGTGGGTGGCGGTTTTCCGGCAGGGGCTTTTGGTGGTAAAGCATCAATTATGGATATGCTGGCCCCTGATGGCCCCGTATACCAGGCAGGTACGCTTTCGGGAAATCCTGTGGCTGTTAGGGCCGGAATTGCTACCCTTGAATTGCTTGAAGATAAAGACTTCTACAGGCACCTGGATATGTCATTTCAAATCCTGAGAGAGAGACTTATGGAAACAGAACAGGAGTTTAATGTTACCATACATACATTTGGAAATATGTTCAGCATATTTTTCGGTAAGCATCTTATCCACTCTTTTAGCGATGTGGTAAACACTAACACAGCTTTATTTGCCGAATTTTATAAAAGCATGCTTGAAGAAGGAATTTATCTTTCGCCCTCACCCTTCGAAACACATTTTATATCATCGGCACATACAATTCAAAACTTTTCTGATTTTAATGATGCGTTAAAGAAATCTTTAAAAAAAATATCTGTCAAATATGAGTAAATTAAATGCTACCCCCTTTCCTGAGGAAGAGGAAATATTGGTTTCCCGTATTCTTGAAAACCTGAATACTGAAAAAGCACGCTGGCTGCAGGGATACGTACAGGGGTTTTTACAGTCAGGACAAATAGTTGCTGACAATCCGGCCGTTCTGGCCGGGAACAATGGATCATCTGAATCACGGACTGTGAAGGTACAGGCCATTTATGGCACCCATACAGGTAATTCAAAACGAATTGCACAAAGGCTTAAAGACCAGGCACAACCGCTGGGAATACAGGTGGAACCTGTAGAAATGGATAACTACAGGGTAAAAAAACTGCGCGACGAAGAACTTGTACTGATTATTGTAAGCACCCATGGTGAAGGAGATCCACCATTGAATGCAGAAAAGTTTTATGCTGATTTACACAGTAATAAAGCACCGGAATTAAAGAAAACACGCTTTGCCGTACTGGCGCTGGGAGACAAATCGTATATACACTTTTGCAAAACAGGAGCAGATATAGACAAGCGCCTGCAGGAGCTGGGGGCAGAACGCCTGATAAACCGTGCGGAATGCGACGTGGATTATACTGAAACTTCAGAACAATGGATATCGGAAGTATTGGATAAGATAAGCAAGAATGGGTTCTCATCAAAAGGAACAACAACAGGTAGTGCTGGTGGGGTAAATGCCGGAACCAAAACCATTGAAACAGCCACCCGGAAAAATCCGGCAGTTGCTGAGTTACTGGAGAGAGTGAATTTAAACGGAAGAGGATCGGGTAAGAAGACTTACCACATTGAGCTGGGCATAGAAACGGAAAATGTCAGCTATCAACCTGGCGATTCCCTGGGAATTTGGCCACAAAATGATCCAAAACTGGTTGAACTGATCATACAAAAAGCAAAGCTAAATCCTGAAAAGAGCATTCAGTGGAAAAACGAGGAACTACCTTTGCAAAAGGCCCTGTTTGATAAATTTGAGCTCGCTTCTCTCAATCTGGATACATTAAGGAAATACCATGCATTAACCGGACATAAAAAACTGGGAGAAATTATTGAAGATACCGGAAAGGTGCGGTCATACCTCTATGGCAATGATATCCTGGATCTTATTACTGATTTTCCTCATACACTTAACGAGGAAGAACTAACAGCTTGCCTGCGCGACCTTCAGCCCCGTTTATATTCCATAGCATCAAGTCAGCGTGTGTTCGATGATGAAGTTCATCTGGCCATTAGTAAGGTGTTTTACCGAAACAGGAATCGCGATCATCACGGTGCATGCTCTACTTATATCGGTGAAATTTTTCCTGAATCTGCTGCCATAAACTTTTTTATTGATGCGAATGATAACTTCAGACTGCCTGCCGATGATAAAGACATTATTATGATTGGCCCCGGAACAGGGATTGCCCCATTCAGAGCTTTTATGCAGGAGCGGGAGGCCAGAGAAGCAAAAGGTAAAAACTGGTTGTTTTTTGGCGACCGGCATTTTACCACTGATTTTCTGTACCAGGTGGAGTGGCAAAACTGGCATAAACAAAAGCTGTTAAATAATATTAGTCTTGCTTTTTCCCGCGACAGCGATAAAAAGGTTTATGTACAGCATAAAATTCTCGAGAACCAAAAGGAATTCTTTACATGGTTGCAGGATGGAGCTGTAATATATGTTTGTGGCGATAAGTCGGCAATGGCACCCGACGTGGAAAAAGCCATAGCGGAAGTTGTGCACAAGCAGGGTGGATTAAACGCAGAGAAGGCTAATGAATATGTAAAGAATCTGAAACGGGAACGTAGGTACCTTGAAGATGTATATTAAATAATACCACATCCACTTTTGAGATGTAAAATATTAAAACGAATTCTTCATAAATCAGAATTTATCTTCTAAAATTTAACGATATGAGTGATAAAAATCAAAACCTGTCAGAGGTTGAGCACATTAAAGCGCGTAGTAATTTTCTTCGTGGAACCATCAACGAAGGATTAATTGATGAAATTACCGGAGCTATTTCGGCTGATGATACGCAGCTTATAAAGTTTCATGGGTCGTACCAACAGACTGACAGAGACCTGGAAAGCGAGCGGAAAAAGCAAAAGCTTGAACCTTTATATTCTTTCATGATCAGGGTGCGGCTGCCGGGTGGATTAACCACACCTAAACAGTGGTTGGACATGGATAAACTTGCTGATTCCCATGCCAACGGGACGCTTAAACTTACTACCCGCCAGGCATATCAGTTACATGGAGTACTTAAAAAAAACCTAAAAGCCACCATTGCTGCCATTAACAGTTCACTTATGGATACCATTGCCGCCTGTGGTGATGTGAACCGA
>JBEPYD010000430.1:0-4094 GCA_041641575.1 Bacteroidales bacterium | reverse complement strand
AATTTATAATATGTTAAAAAGTTAAATTTTTTAAATACATATAAATCCTGATTTATATATAAAGCTTTTTTCCAAAGATAGCAATTGTGAAACACATAAACCAATGACAAACAAATTCTTATAATATCATAATTTCCCACATACCATTGGAACATGGGTAAATAAAGAATATTAGTTAAGTTATCAAATCGAAGTTGATAAAAAATAGCTAAATTGCGGCATTAATTCATCATTATTTGTTCAACAGATTATAATGCCTTTTTCAATACCAAATAAATTAAAAGGACAATATGTAGTTGTTTTTTTTCTTCTTATTCATTCCATCTTTCCTATACAGGCGCAAACTAAGAAAAAAGCGGAGGATACAAAAGTACAATTCGTTCAAACACGAAACCAGTTCGCACCTGCCAGAAACAGTTATCATTTGTTGAATGGCCGGAAGCATACATTTGTATATCCTCCTGCAAGAGGTAATCCATATTTCCGCGATTTGCTGTGGCAAACAGGCACTGTTACAGCCAATAATTTTGAATTTGACAGTGTGCTAATTGCCTATGAAATATTAAATGATCTTTTGCTAATGAATTACTTATCTACTGAAGGTTCTACAATCATAGCGCTTAACGCAGATAATATACAGAAGTTTTCCATTGGAAAAACCACATTTATAAATTTTTCCTATCACTTTTCCTCCATAGCATCAGAGGGAGTTTATTTTGAAAAACTTTACCAGGGAGAAACAGGCTTATATCTTAGGCACAGTAAAACCATTACATCTGGTTCAAATATAGCGAATGAATACCGTACCCGGGAAACGCTTTATCTACTGCATAATAATTCCTTTGTCCCCATCAGGAACAAACGGAAATTATACAAGATGCTCTCTAACAAAAAGAAGATTTTAAAACAATATGCACGTGAACATTTACCCTATTTTACAACGGAGAATCACAAACAGGCAATAAAGCTGGTTAAATATTATGATGAACTTGAGTAGACTTTTATCCATATCGTTCATTTTGTTGTTTTCATTTTTGCTAATAAAAGCACAGCCTGTTGATAAAATAATCCTGCAAAAATCCTTTGATGGCGTCTCATTTGAAAAATTCTCAAAAGAGATTTCGGAAACAAACGCAGTTTATTTTTTTTACCGGAAATCATGGGTAGACAGTCTGTTTATTAAACAAAGCATTGTTCCGGCTACCCTTGGAGAAATTCTTCAATCAACATTTGAAGGTGAAAATCTGTACTTTTATACAGATGAAAGTAATATTCTTATTAGCCGCAATCCCATTGTATCTTTTAAATTTGAAAATCTTTTTGACGAAAACTACACACTCTCATACCTTGAGGCATATAAAAATGAAGACACTGCAGCGATTGAAAATAAAGTAAAACAGCAAAACAGCTACATTATACTCGGCGAGAAAAATAACGCGCGGAAAAACGCTGCTATAACTGGCTTTGTAAGAGAAGCTGAAACAGGAGAACCCCTGGTTGGAGCAGTTATTTATGCAGAGGATGCTACCCAGGGGGTAGTTTCAGATGTTACCGGGTATTACAGAATTGAGTTGCCAGCTGGACAACATCAAATGGTTTTTCAAAGCCTGGGCAAAAAGCCTCTAAAAAAACAGGTGCTTTTATACAGCGATGGAAAAATAAATGTGGAGCTTAACGATGAAATTACAGCCTTAAGGGAGGTAGAAATTGTTGCTGAAAAATACCAGAATGTTGCCGGCATGCAAATGGGTATGGAAAAAGTGGATATAAGAAGCATAAAAAACATCCCTACCTCAATGGGGGAAACAGATGTAATTAAAAGTGCCCTGTTACTTCCCGGTGTACAAACAGTAGGTGAAAGCGCTTCCGGCTTCAATGTACGGGGCGGGAGTACAGATCAAAACCTGATACTTTTTGATGATGCCCCCGTTTATAATTCCTCACACTTATTTGGATTTTTTTCTGCCATAAATTCAGAGATAATCCGGGACTTCGAGCTTTACAAAAGTGGCATTCCGGCAGAATATGGTGGAAGAATTTCTTCTGTTTTTGATATATCCTCACGCGATGGTAACAAAAAAAGATTTTCAGGCAGTGGTGGGGTAAGCCCAATCACAGGGCGAATTGCCCTGGAAGGTCCGGTGATAAAAGACAAAGCTTCTTTTCTTATCAGTGGCCGCTCTACCTACTCTGATTGGCTTTTGGGCCGCATTAATGACCCCGCCATCCGCAACAGCGATGCTACATTTTACGATTTAAATGCTAAGATTTCAGTAGATTTCAACACAAAAAACAGGTTGGAAGTAAGTGGATATCAAAGTAATGACTTTTTCAGATTAAATTCAGATACGGCCTACAGCTATCAGAACCAAACTTTATCAGCATCTTATATGCATCGTTTTTCTGGTAAACTGGCAAGCTATATTAAGGGTATTTACAGCAGCTACAATTATACCATAAGCAGTAACCAGGAACCAGCAGCATCCTTTAACATGAATTATGCCATTGATCACCGAGAATTACAAACTAATTTTTCTTATTTTCTTACAGATAACCATAAACTGGCGTTTGGCGCCTCAACTATTTTTTACTCGCTTAATCCTGGTACTATAACCCCAGGTCATTCGGAATCACTAATTGCAGAAAAAAAGCTTGAAAAAGAAAGGGCTAATGAATCTGCATTTTTTTTAAGCGACGAATTTAACCTGGGAAGCAGACTTAAAATATATGCCGGACTGCGCTATTCTCATTTTATGTTATTTGGTCCGGGAACGGTTTACCAGTATGCTGCGGGTGTTCCGCGCGAAACAGAAAACATTAAAGATACTGCTACTTTCGATAAAGGAAAAATCATCCAAACTTATGGCGGGCCAGAGTTTCGTTTTTCTGCACGTTATAAAACAGGCAGTAAAAGCTCGGTAAAAATAAGCTATAACCGCATGCGACAATACCTGCACATGTTAAGCAATACCACTGCAATATCACCAACTGATGCCTGGAAACTCAGTGATACTTACGTACCACCACAGGTTGGGGATCAGTATTCACTTGGGTTCTACCGGGATATTTTAAATAGAAGAGTAGAATCATCTGTAGAGGTATATTACAAAGAAATTAAAGATGTACTTGAGTATGAAGGGGGTGCACAATTATTATTAAACAGAACAATAGAATCAGACCTCATAAAGGCAAATGGAGAAGCATATGGTGTAGAGGTCCTTTTGAAAAAGAAAAGAGGAAGGTTTAACGGTTGGATTAGTTATACCTATTCAAGGATCTTCATTAAAACATTCAGCGATTTCCCTTCGGAACAAATAAATGGTGGTGCAGCATTTCCAGCAAATTTTGACAAGCCTCATGATGTATCCGTAGTGGCAAATTACCAGTTTACACGCAGGCTAAGTGCTTCAGGTAATTTCGTCTATAGCACGGGGCGTCCCATTACCTATCCCATTGCCAAATATGCCTTTGGGAATTCTACCCTCTTGCATTACTCAGACCGGAATGAATTCCGGATACCGGATTACATGCGCGTAGATTTTTCTGTTACCCTCGATGGCAATTTAAGGGCTGACAAAATCTGGCATAGCTCCTGGTCCTTATCGGTTTATAATTTAACCGGCAGAGATAATGTTTACAGCATTTTCTTCACCACGAATAATGGAAAAGTAAATGGTTATAAAATGTCAGTCTTTGCCCAACCTATTGTAACCTTAACTTATAATTTTAGATTCTGATGAAATATATCCGGCTTATAAAATTTGTTATTCTGCTGGTAATGATGCAAAGTTGCATTTCACCTTTTGAGCCTGAAATAGAAGATAATCAGCCTCTGATTGTAGTAGAAGGTTTAATTACGGATAAACCTGAGCCTTACCAGGTGAAGTTAACCCAAACTTTTGCCTATGATGAAAATGAGGGTGCTCCGGTTACAAATGCAACTGTTGCCATAGAAGGAAGTGATGGCAGTAATGCTGTATTGCTTGAAGAAAAAGAAGGTGTATATGTTTCTGATCCGGATTTATTTACAGGCCGCTCCGGTGTTAGTTACAGGCTCATAATTGAAACTATCGAGGGTGATAGATTTGAATCAA
>JBEPYD010000429.1:0-4100 GCA_041641575.1 Bacteroidales bacterium | reverse complement strand
GCTGTTTTAACGAACTCAGCCAGGGTAGGATTGCCTAATTTCGATTCGGTTTCCGTCCATTTTATTAAAGGGGTAATATCCGGCATTTCTGTTCCACGTGCCTTTACTTCGGGACGTTCTCCCAGCAGTTTTATGGCCTCAATAACAGCAAGAAACCTGTTAATACCCCGTGTTTTGGAATAGAGGTTCACAAATTCCCATGTTTCGCGGGCATATTTTGACACGTTCTGCAGTCCGTAATATTTTATTACGTTGGGGCAAAAGCATTCCTTTTGTTTGATTTCCATGGTATCAAAAACACAACCATCGGAATCAAATCCGATAAAAAATTCATTTTCCGGTTTCAGGTCTTTCAGTTCTTGTTGGGGATTACTGGTCATTTTTGTAATATTTTAAATTTTAATTTAATACGAATGATTTATTTTCTTTATGAATAGGCTTCAGGTGTATATTTTGGAAGTTTTTGATCAGCAAAAATCTTCTTAAATTTCGTAAACCTTTGAATGCCATTAATCACCGGCACAGAAACCCAGTCCTCTCCTATCAGTGGCCGCACGTATTTCACAAATTCATCGGAAACATCTACGCGGTTTTCTGTAATCCATTTTTCAGGAAAGAAACGCTCAGAGAGTGCAACTTTCTGTAATGGTACTTTATCATAATTTACATTATAAATCATGCCCGGTGTCCGTAAAATGGTTGCCATCCATCCGTTTCCGTCATGCAAAGCAATATCAACGGCTTTTTGTCCTACTTTATAGGCTTCATCCAGATCTACGGTGGAGGCGTAAATCATGGTGTGGCGTTGGTCTGTTCCCATTACCTGGCCACGGGCAGCACCACGTGCCTTGATTCCTTTCTCATTTAAATAATTCACCACGGTTTGTTGTACAGATACTTTAGAGGAACCAAATGAGGTATGGCCAAAGGCATCTTTCACTTCGCCAATAGAACCCACATCAAAACCCTCGCTTACCACTACCATGCAACGGCCATCCTTTTTCACCTGGTCGTTGACTTTGTCAAGCATTTCATCAATGGAAACTTTAGATTCTGTCATGTAAATTTGCAATGGCATCGCGCGTTTTGGATCCGCCAAACGCGCAGCCGCGGGAATGTAACCTATTTTACGTCCCATGGCCTGCACTACCATTACCGGGTCAGCAGGGCTGGAGCCCATGTTTTCCTCGTTCAGGTTTTGGATGATGTGTGACCAGTACCGAGCCACACTTCCATAACCAGGTGTGTGGTCGATGAGTTTGAACTCACTGTCTCCCACATCATTGTCAATGGTTTTGGGAACGCCAACAGCAATCAGATCAAGCCCGTGTTCTTTGGCCAGTTCACTCACTTTAAAAGCTGTATGTTGGGAATCATTTCCACCGATGTAAAAGAAATACCCAATGTTATGCGCTTTAAATATTTCAATAATTCTTCCGAAATCCTTTGTCTGATGATCTTTCAGCTTATAGCGGCAGGTTCCAATGCTTCCTGCCGCAGGGGTTGTTCGCAGTAAAGCGATCTCCATTTCTTCCTGTGCGGTTAAATCAAGGAGCTCTTCTTTCAATACCCCTTCAATGCCATGCCATCCCCCGTAAACTTTACCAAATTTATCCGGAAACTCCCGACAGGTTTCTACAATACCGCGCAGTGAATTGTTGATTACCGGTGAAGGTCCTCCCGATTGCGCCACGATTACATTTTTTGCCATTTTATTTATATTTTATGTTCAACACTCTTATATCTTAGAATCATCAGTGTAACAGAGACTACCACCTGATTAGTTTAAATTTATTCCTGATTTTTTTATTACCTCATTTCGCTGCTCCTCATTCATTCCTGAATAGTTTATTCGCGGAAAAAATCCCTGATAAAAATCGTTTGTCTCTCTGTGCTCCACCTGGTTGGAATAAAACAAGGCACGATATGCATCTTCTTCCCACTCATATTGTCCTTCAGGTCCTTTGTCAGGAAAATTTATGATCTCCTGTGCAAGTTCTTTAATATCTGCAATACCTTCCTCAAAAATCTGTTTTACTTTATCTGTTTGAAATTCTCCTCCACGTGCATATACACGGTATCCAAAATATACTTTGGCTCCACCCTCATAAAGCTTTGCAGTAATCAATGTGCGGGTAAAATGACTTTCAAGCCTGTCATAGGCTTCATTATCAGCTATAAAAGGCCGGACTTCTTTAACCAAAGCCAATGCTTCCTCTGCCTTTTGAACCCCATACTCCTTTTCCGTTAGAATATAATTCAAATAAGTTGTATCCATTAACTCCACAGGTTCAAGCCAGTTGGAATCCAATACCCATCGACTTTCCGTAGAAAGCTGATGACCATTTTCTCCTTTGTAATAAGCTGGAGAAAGGTGATTGACAATATCTTTCCAATAATGAAAATCTTTGTCTATACCATGGCCTATATGGGTTATCGGCTCATCCATCCATTTGGCAGAGACATGTCGCTGATAGCCGGAATCATCATTATAGTCTAACCGGGAATGCGAGTTTGTATTTAAACCGAGGGTATAAAAAATGGAAGTAGTTATTTCTTCTGTTAAAGCAAATGCTTTTGATAAAGCAGGGATTGCTTTCGGATGATAATTTTCGGAAATAAATCTGCCATAAAGGGTATCCATGGAAACATCAACATTCTCAATCCCATACAAATTGATTTCTGCAGGTGTATTTATAATGGTAGTAGTGCCAAATCGATCGGTACGTGCCACGTATCCTATCACATTATCGAGGGTTTGATAATATTTCCACCGCTCCATGTGCACCTGGGGCAGTATTGTATTTACAATATTCTGTCCATTGTATTCATGGGCTGCATCAAACTCAATGATAACCGGAAACCGGATGTCTTCAACAAATGTTGATACCGGATGGGTAAGAAAAAAATCATGGGGTGTTTCTTTGGTCATGACACGAATATCCGGATGTTGAATGAGGTTAATGGATTTAAGCATGCTGGAAAGCTCTGCGCGTGTGTAAACAAAGGTGCGGATGTATAATTGCATATCAAATTCATCAATTACCACAGAGGCGACAGAATCCACAAGGTTTGCCAGCTTTTCTTCTTCGGTTTTCCACACTTCTGAATATTGATCCTCTGCGTGTGCACCCGTTTCTATAAAGGTGAGAATAATGCCATCAATATCCGGCACAAGTTGCAACATATCACGATAATCATCTTTCAGCCATGTCCAAAATTCCGGATTATCAAGGTTAATAAGACCATTATCGGGCATGATGAATTCCTCCGGATAATAACTAAGGTTGTAAAGCGCATGATCCCACACCAAAACATTATCAATGCCTTTTTCGTGCGCTTCTTTGGTAAGCTTATTCACCAACTCAGCTTTGGGTGGTGATTTAACATGTCGTAAATCATGCACAATATGGTGCGAAAGCTGCAAATGATTGATGTTGTAATCAACTGCACGGTCAATTACCATAAGGGCATTCTCTTCATGATCAGACAAAATATTCCAGCCTCGCACTTCCGTGGTACTTAAATTTTTATCATTTGCACATGAAAATGTCGCTAGTAAGATTACCGGTATCAGTGAAAGAAAGATATTCATTTTCAATAATTTGAGGACTTTCATGATGATCAGGATTATTTTTAATTATTAAACAAGATTTCTTTAACTTCTTTATTTAGGGATGAAACCGGGATAAAACTAATCGTTCCGGTTTGCATGCCTATTTCGCCTCCTTTATAAAAGGTGAGCGGAAATTTAAACTTGGTGCCAAGGCCGGATACAAGAATATTGTGACTTATTACATTGAATTCATCAGTATGGGAGAAGGCTATGTTTTCATTGTTCCCCAGGTATAAAAGACCTTCATCGTTCTGATTGTACACAGCTGCAAAGGAAACATTACTTCTGTTGCCGCTAAAATAAGAATCATCTGTCTTTAAGGTGTAAAAACCAGGGGCAGCAAGGGCATCTTTATCCGGATAAGCCGGATAAGGACCGCGTCCTAACCAGCCATAATGATTATAATTTTTTGGCAGGTAAAAATCAATTCCCAGTTCAGGATAATAGCCATTGTAATTTTCTGTAGATATTTCATACACTACAT
>JBEPYD010000428.1:0-4107 GCA_041641575.1 Bacteroidales bacterium | reverse complement strand
AAATTGCCCGTTACCTTTCCAATGTCTATAGATGATTTGCCTCCCTATGAAGATTACAGTATGCAAGGCAGAACCTACAGGTATATGACCAAAAAACCCATGTACCCGTTTGGTTTTGGGGTAAGCTATACCTCTTTTGAATATTCCGGTTTGCACCTTAATAACACCAAAATAAAATCTACTGATTCAACAGAAGTGAAAGTGCACGTGAAAAACACGGGTAAAATTGATGGTGATGAGGTGGTACAAATGTATATTTCTGACAAGGAAGCATCTGCTGATGTTCCTCTGTGGGCTTTAAAAGATTTCAAACGAATTAAACTGAAAGCAGGTGAATCAATAACGGTAACCTTCACCATTTCCCCGGAAATGCTCGAAATGGTGGATAACGAGGGAAATCGAAAGATAGAACCCGGGGAATTTGAGATACTTGCAGGTGGTTGTTCGCCGGGTGAGCGTGGCCAGGAACTGGGCGCTGCAAAATTGATGAGCGCAATGCTCACAGTTGAATAGCCATTTCATGCAGGTCAGCACTAAAAATTAATGAAAAGGCTTACTAATCCTGCCTGGAGGTAAGCCTTTTTTAGGTTATATCTGCGGTATAATTATTTCTAACCCATTTTTTTTTCATAACCGATTCATAGTTTTTTGATTAAGTACCACAAAAATAATTGCTCCATTTTCCTGGAGCACAATTGGCCTAAATATAATTATTTAGGACGGATAAGCTAAAATAAATTTTAATATTTATCAATTTTAAACACAGCAAAACGCTAAACGCTGATAACTTTTCTAAGATGATTTAGACAGCTGTGTATTCGGATGCAGTTGAAAAAAAAAGTGATTTTTTTCAGTTTGCTATTGACTCGTATTGCTAATAGCATTAATTTTGCATTTTATTACCAAATAAACAGAAAACATGAAAATTATGTCCTTTATCCTGGTGGTCACTGAGCCCGTCAGCCCCTCGCTTAAATAGCTGGATAGGCATAATATTTCGGGTTCTGTACCCTCCCCCCACTTTATATTTTATCTATTTTCTTTAATTTTTCTTTTCAATTTTTTGAAATAATGGGCTCAATTGCAAAAAATAATACTTATAAATCCTTTATCCATAATTTAAAACTTTCCATCTCAGGTACTGAATTGGATTTTACTGAGATAAAACTGGGAAAAGCCATTTTTTTACTTTCTGTACCCATGGTACTGGAAATGATAATGGAATCCGTGTTTGCTGTAGTGGACATTTACTTTGTATCGAGTTTGGGTGCTGGAGCAGTTGCTGTGGTAGGACTTACCGAATCACTGATGACTATTATTTATGCAGTAAGTATAGGCTTAAGCACAGCAACTACAGCTATTGTGGCTCGGAGGATAGGCGAGAAATCAGCAAAAAGTGCTTCAACTGCTGCTTTTCAGGCTATTTTAGTTGGATTTACTCTTTCTGTTCTGACAGGTATCCTGGGTATTTTCTTTGCTGAAGAAATATTACTCCTGATGGGTGCCGAGCCTGAAATTGCCGTGGCTTATAAAAGTTACACCGCCATTATTCTGGGTTCAAACTGCGTTATTATGTTGCTTTTCATTATCAATGCAGTATTTCGCAGTTCCGGTGATGCCGCTATATCTATGCGCGTATTATGGCTGGCAAATTTGCTTAACATTTTTCTGGATCCCATGCTGATTTTTGGTTGGGGACCTTTTCCCGAACTGGGAATTACCGGCGCTGCAATTGCCACCAGCACCGGAAGGGGAATAGCGGTAATTTACCAGATAATACTTTTGTTTGGAGGCAAACGAAGAATTAAGATGGCTTTAAGTGATTTAAAGATACAATGGCAGACCATGTTTTCCCTGGTAAAACTATCTATGGGAGGAATTGGCCAAACACTTATCGCCACTTCCAGTTGGCTGGGGTTGGTTAGAATAATGGCAGAATTTGGCAGTGAAGCCCTGGCAGGTTATACCATTGCAATTCGTATTATCTTGTTCATCCTGCTGCCCTCATGGGGGCTGGCAAATGCAGCTTCCACAATGGTGGGGCAAAACCTGGGTGCGGGTAAACCAGCACGGGCTGAAAGAGCAGTATATATCACCGGCTATCTTAATATGGCTTTCCTCGGATTCTGTTCCCTGGCATTTCTTATTTTCCCAAAAGCCTTGATACAGATTTTTATCCTTGACGAAGCTGTAGTTGACATAGGTGCATTAATTCTGCGTACCCTGAGTATCGGCTTTATCCTTTACGGATTGGGAATGGTAATGGTACAGGCTTTAAACGGAGCCGGAGACACATATACGCCAACACTGATTAATTTTTGCTGCTTTTGGCTGCTTGAAATACCTCTGGCCTATTTTCTTGCCATCAAAACAGGATTTGAAGCGTACGGTGTGGCAATGGCAGTAGTAATTGCAGAATCCATCATGACTCTGGTTGCCCTTACGATATTCAGAAGAGGAAGATGGAAACTGCGTAAAATATAATAGGTTCATGCCTTATTGAACCATATTTTAACACGGGTGTTTTTTATTTTAGACGAACGCATGTGGTTAAAAGGAGATTAATTTCTCCTTTTTATTTATAAACCAGTCAATTATTGTATTTATAATTTTTCAGAACAAATATTTTTCAGTATGATTAAAAAACTGTTTTTTACTATTATATTTAGCTTAAGCGCATTTATAACTGGATTTTCTCAAAATATTGACACTATTTTTCTATGGCCCTCCGCTATACCCGGAGAATCAGGCATAACAGATGCACAGCCAAAAGAAAATACAGGTGATTTAACCCGGATAAGCACCGTGATAAATCCCCTGATGGTCAGGTTTCCTTCGCCGGCAGAGCAGGAAAAAGATATGGCAATAATAGTTGCTCCGGGAGGAGGTTATAACATACTGGCTATTGAAAAAGAAGGTTACGAAATAGCTAAAGCCTTAAATGGATTGGATATTACAGCTTATGTACTACAATATCGTGTTCCAAAAAAAGAGGAACAGGCCCTGATGGATATGCAAAGAGCCATTCGGTTAGTAAGAGCATCGGGTTATAACAAAGTAGGCGTACTGGGTTTTAGTGCCGGTGGCAGTTTAAGTGCAAGGGCTGCAACACGCTATGCGGAAGCTGCATATCCCAAAGTTGACGAAACAGATAATACCTCTGCAAAACCTGATTTTGCTATTCTTATTTATCCGGCATATCTTGACCGGGGACCGGATAATACATTAACACCAGAACTAACAATTAGTGATGAAACACCCCCCTTCTTTATATTTGGCACTGCAGATGATAAGCATGGCAACAGCAGCCTGGTAATGGCAAAAGCACTCCGCGATAAGGGCATTCCGGTTGATTTACATCTTATGTCTGTTGGGGGGCATGGGTACGGATTACGTCCGGGTAATCCTGCTGCTGAAACCTGGCCCAGACTGATGGAAGAATGGCTCAAATCTTTCAAAGATTAAAAGAATATAAAAGGAAAACTTAATTATAAATTACTTATAAATATCGCCTGCACCATTAATTCTACAGGAATTATTATCAATTTTGCAGGCTTAAAAATAAATTATGAAAACAGCTACACAAGAAATAATATCATCGGCAGTACTGGAAGTAAGAAATCTCACTGAAAGTTCTTACATTCTAAAGTTTGAAAGAGGAGACATCAATTTTAAAGCCGGCCAGTATCTCAGAATAGGTATTCCGGGTGATAATGAAATGCGTGAATATTCCATTTACAGTTCTACCAATGATGATTATATTGAAATATTAATAAAAGAAGTACTGGAAGGGAAAATTTCTAAAAAACTTCGGAAAATAAAACCCGGAGACGATATTCTTGTTGAAGGGCCTTTTGGCTTCTTTGGTATTGAGAAAAAATTCTTAGACAACAAACGATTCCTGTTTGTTGCCAGTGGTACAGGCATTGCTCCCTTTCACAGCTTTATTGGCAGCTATCCAGGTCTGGATTACAATATAGTACATGGGGTAAGATATGCCGAAGAAGGCTATGAAAGAGAGTTTTACGCTAAAGAACGTTATCACTTATGTACAACTAAAGATGAAAAAGGCACTTTTAAAGGCAGGGTAACGGAATTCCTTTCAAA
>JBEPYD010000427.1:0-4111 GCA_041641575.1 Bacteroidales bacterium | reverse complement strand
ACGAGGTGCTGGCATATTATGAAGAAAATGATTCTACCTCGCGGATAATTGGGAAAATTAATGTAGCTTCATACCCCTTAATCACGCATCATGTAACCCTGGTACCCATGCAGGCAGGAACCATTAACAAGTCAACCATAGAAGAAGGCATAAACAGGCTGTATGCCCCGTATGGTGTTACCTGGCGGCTTACGGTAGACGAACCCTTCACCGACCGCTCGTGGGATACCGGTGACGATGGCTTGCAAGGCACGGGCACCGAATTTTATTCCATGTTTACCGAAGAGATGCGAGCCCTGAATGCCCAATACACCGCTCAACATGGCACGGATGACAAATCGGTATACCTGTTCTGGTTTGCCGAAAGCGCCAGCGATGCCATTACCCTTCAGGGCGACATGCCCCTGGAGAGCCGTTTTGGCTATATCTTCAGTGAATCCATCACTGCTGAAACCCACCACACCATTGCCCACGAGCTGGCACATGGCGTATTCCAGTTGCGCCATCCCTTTAGCGATAAATACGACCTCACCCAAAGCACCACCTCCAACTTGCTCGACTATGATGGCGGTGTACTACTGAAGAAATACCAATGGGACCTTATTCATGACCCCCAAAATATGCTGTTTGCATGGGCGCAGGATGAGGAAGAGGGGGCTTTAATCCAGAACCTTGCCTACGACAAATATTTTGAGATTCAAAAAGAAGGTTGGAGCAATTATGGGTATTTGTCCCCAATCGGAACAGCTATTTCCATTCCTGGGGCAACACATTTACTATTTAATGAAGATGGTGCAGTAATCAACTTTAAATTGAATGGAAAAACATACTACGGTGTCCATAGTGCCAGCACACAAAACTTTTTGGGTTACCTATCCGAAGAACACAAGAATATTTTAGCGGAACACAAAGTGGTTACCGTTGAGTTTGAATCTGAATTCAACCAAAAGAAATTTAAGGATATCCAGTATTCCCCGCAGGATAAAACCATTATTGCCGTTTCCAAAAAGAAATACCATGATGCATATTTAGATTGTATACAAAAAGCAACCTGGCAAAACCAAACACAGGCCAATGCTTACACCGGAACGGCCAGTCCACCCTTTATTCCTGACGATGCCATAAAAATTGACTGGCAGGGCAGCCAGTGTGCAAACTTGGAAGAAGACGGGGTAAAAGAAGGCGTTGGCGTAGATGTTTACTTTACGCTGATTAATGAAATAACCGAGGAACAAAAATCGGAATTAGTTGAGTTTGCGAATTACCTAACCGATTTACTGAAAGATAAAAGGTTTGCGTTTTATGGCCATAGCCTTGAAAACTTCTACATGTCAGGAGGCTTTAATCCTGAAGTTTTAAAACATTTCCGGGATAATAAGATTTATAACAAAACTGAATTTGAAAAGCATTTTGCTTATTCATTAACTGACGTAAAGCATTTTGATTTTGTATTCTCATCCATTGACTTATGGGAGGGAATTGACAAAGAAAAATATAATCTGAATTCTTTAGATTATGTGGCCTATAAGAATCTGGGAGTTGCTCAAAAATATCAATACACGCTAAGCGATTTAATTTTCCGGGAAAGTTATGATACAGACGATGGAAACACAATAATAAGTACTATTAAAAAATGGGAAGCTGATGGAGATGCCTGTCCGTTAGCCACATCACAGGTATATAAAGAATATGTCACGAAATACGAAACTAATTCAGCAATATATGCATGGGCTGAATACTTTGCAAGAACAGCAGAGCCTTTAATTAAAGCTTATATGATTTATCGCATTGCCCCACAGATAATAGCGGAAATTGGTGCAGAGGCGGCGATAAATAAGTTGATTAAGGAGTTCGGAGAAGAACAAGCTAAAAAATTCATTAAGGGAGCTTTAATAGAAGCCGCTATGTATTATTCAGTTGCCGAATTATTAGGCACTTCGATTGATTGGGAAGATTTTGCCTTAGATGTAACTATGGCAGGTTTAAGAAATACAGTTTATGTTGGTGAGGATATACAAGCATGGGCCGCATGTTTACAAGGTATTGAATTAAATACAGTCACTGAACTTATTCAAGCTAATACATCTAAAGCAGCTGTTGGTTTAAGCTTAACTATATCAGCACAATGTGTTATCCCAATGATGTTTGAAAAGTTTCTTGGGAATTCTTCAAGTGATTTGTACAAAGCTACGCAACGGAGTTCTACCACGAAACTGGCCAGATTTTTTAATACCTTGAAATTATCTCAAAGTGTACAAGCGGATTTTTTATTCCAATGCAAGAACATTAATGCAATAGCTGGTAATCGAGGTGCAAAGTGGGTTCAGGAAATAAAACGATTAATCCCGACAGAGCAAGGAAGCCGGGCTTATGATTTGCTTTTAAATGCAAGTTTTGATATCAGCAAATTATCTTGGAGGAACTTCGAGAGATTAAGTGTTATAGTTTCAAGACTAGATGATAATGCCACTAGAAGCCTTGAAGATTTGTTTAAAGGTTCGCTGGATGTTAATCGCATGCTTATATTTTTGGAAAAATCAGGTTCTTCATTATCCCAGTATACAAAAGCTATGGACGATATTGTTCAAAAGAATTTATTTAGCGGAACAATTACTTTAAGTGGTGGTAAAACTATATCCAAGCTTGACTTTATTAAGAATTATATGCCTGATGCAACCGAATTGATACGATATTATCATAAAGAGATAGATGGTAAACAATATTTCTTAAAGTATCATCCAGCATCAAATCAAGGGGCTGTCATTGTAATTGATTCTTATTCCAAGGTCATCGTGGATGCGGAATGTAGAATATTAGTCAACATTACACATAAGGAATTACAATCTTATAATGAGCAAATGGTGTACGATGAGTAAGAAGCAATTAATTTTTAATATTAGTCTCATTATAATACTTGGAGTTTTTGTTGCTATTATAATTGGACGTAGATTAATTTTCTCATGCGGTGGCAATTGGATGCTTTTCGGGGTATGGTTATTTTCATTTATTTCATTTCCACTGTTATTGTATTTTTTATTAAAAAACAATAATGTGGATGAAAGCAGGTGGTTTTGGACAGGAATAACTTTTTTAATTTTAGCTTTTTACACTTTTCATATAGAGAATGATATTGCACTTAAAGACATCAAAAAGAATGGAGGTGTTATTACATTTTCAGTGATTCATGATAAATACTCTAGCATTCAAAGTGGAGAATCAATTTCTTGCACCTATAATGTAGATAATGAAAGTATTAGCTTGAAATACAATTGTAGCAAAGAAATATATAACAAACTTGCCATTGGCGATACAATTTTAATTGTATATTCCTTGCGCTGTCCGGAATGGAATTTGCCGTTTGATTATTTTCCAACCCCAAAAGAAATCGAGCAATGCAAAGAAGGTTGTTTATTAAAAAATGGAGAATTATTACTATCCAATTAAAGTGCCGCAATATTTCTATTAAAAAAGTCTTTAAACTTATTTTTGGAAAGCATTATGTTAATGATTTCGAAAACAGTTTATTTATTTTCTTCGTATTGCTGTTGAATGAGTCTATTTGAGGACGTTTTTCGGCCAAATAAAAACAACTCCCACCACATCCATACGCCAATTAAAACATAATCATAACTTTGTATGAAAGAATCTGAGCCAATATATTGGCAAACCAATACATATCATGTTTTTTTTTAAACCAGCCCTGATTTAGCTTCATACCCCTTAATCACGCATCATGTAACCCTGGTACCCATGCACGCAGGAAACATTGACAAGTCAACCATAGAAGAAGGCATCAACAGGCTTTATGCCCCGTATGGTGTTACCTGGCGGCTTACGGTAGACGAACCCTTCACCGACCGCTCGTGGGATACCGGTGACGATGGCTTGCAAGGCACCGGTACCGAATTTTATTCCATGTTTACCGAAGAGATGCGAGCCGTGAATGCCCAATACACCGCTCTACGTGGCACGGATGACAAATCGGTATACCTGTTCTGGTTTTCCGAAAGCGCCAGCGATGCCAGTACCCTTCAGGGCGACATGCCCCTGGAGAGCCGTTTTGGCTATATCTTCAGTGAATCCATCACTGCTGAAACCCACCACACCATTG
>JBEPYD010000426.1:0-4114 GCA_041641575.1 Bacteroidales bacterium | reverse complement strand
TAACTTCATAAAATATCAACCGTGTCCTTCATTCAAAAATATTCATCGGTAAATGGGATGGGCAGATAACACATAATTTTTTAATAAAAGGTCTATCGAGATAACAAGATAATGGTGCGTTATGAGCTGTAAAAAACCGCCAATGAAAAGTTAGGTATATAAAATGCAATAACTTTGCTCAAGATAATTCAAAACTACCCATTTTATTCTCGAGCAGAAAAAGGACTGCATAAAAAAAGGCCTCATTTGGAATAATGAGACCTTTATTATATTGGTTATGTTGTTTTATTTTCTGGGTAGCCCTGCAACATCAATTTTGGAATTGGGCATGTTCATGTCTTTTGTATCCTTAATGGTAAGAATAATATCGTTAAAGTCGTGGTCGCATTTTGAACTGCTCACTTTAATATCTTCAAAAGTAAGCACAATATCATCACAATCGCTGCTCAGGAATAAAGTAGATTGCTGGGCCTGGTCAATATTGAGGTGTCTGTCAGTGAAATGAGTGTAAGCACCATCAACGGTGAGCCCATTTTTCCATCCCTGGGCAACCAGGTAGAAACCAATTACTGTGCCTGCAGGAAAAGTTCCGTCTCCCAATTGCACACGGTCTCCGAATTCAAGCCCGCCACCTTCTCCAACTTTGGAAACATTGGGGAATACAATGTTTTTTTGAATTTCAGCGGCACTCTGTGGTGGGTTGCCTTCCTGGTAGGTATAGTATCCGAATGTATTGCGCCATCCTGCACCTTCATCAATAAAGGAGACGTATATTTCAGTTTCCTCTTTTACCACTATGCTTAAATGCGCTGTGTCATTGAAAAGGTCATCATGTACGTTGCGTACATCCATTTTTTCAGGAAAAAGCTCAGAAATATTTGCCATTAGCGTTTCACAAGGATCTGTGGGGTCAATATCATCAGGAACCCCTTCATCGATGCTGATGGCCAGTATTTTAAGTCCGCCAAGGCCTGTTGCCACAAAAATTACACTGTCTTTGGATTCCACAAAATTGGTTGATTGCGCTTCTCCGAACTGCATCGCGCCAAGCATCCACAGGCTGTCATCTTTTTCCTCAATCAAGCCACCCACATGTATTCCGGATTCACCATTTCCAATTAATACAAGATCACCATTCAGGGAAACACTGTTGGTTACATGATTCTCGTCCAACGCTCCTTCCGGAGTGGCAGGCCTGTCTATATGTTGTTTTTTTGTACCATCAAGGTTAAGTATGGAAAGCCCACCTTCATTTAAAGCCGCGAATATATACTCCTCAGATGCGGCAATTTCAGATTTAGATTCCGGCGTGTTAGCGCCGCCCACATAATAGGTAGTATTAAAGGTAGCATCGGGCAAATTAAAAACATTTATGCGGCCTTCCTGCCCCTGCAGCACATACAAATAATTGGAATTAGCATCCACCGAGCGGGCATCGGAAATTTCTTTTGCACCTGTTTTATTATACATGCTGTTGAAAATGCTGAGTTCACCAGTAGAACCACTGGTAGTAAATATCTGATCAGCGGCTGCTTTAACATCAGTTCCGGCAAAGGAAGGGATATCAATAATGGTGTCTACTTTTTCGAAAGCCATGTTTTCATCTAATGAAATAACTTCCAGGAAAGCTGGAGAAACAAAACCTTTTTCTTCAAAATCTCCGGTTGCACCTACAATATAAATTTTACCAGCGGCATAATCCACCGCACTTACATCGGTATTTGCAAGGATTGCACTTGAGATAATTTTAGGATTTTTCAGGTCAGAAACATCAAATATTTCAACACCGCCCAGCCATTTGGGTCCCCGGGTATTATAGGTTACAAAGGCATAATCATCCTTAATGGTTACATGGGTGGCCTGCAATGTATTGCCTTCGTAAACAGGAGGATCAACTTCTGCTTTTAATTTAAAAGCAAAGTTTTTGGTCAGATCAATGGGTGGAAATTCACTGGTGCTTTTTAATCCAATGGAATTTTCGGTTTCCACAATGGGTACAACTTCATTTTTATAGGTAATCCTTGAAGCAAGTTGTGCCGGATTGTTGTTAATAAGCAAGTTATCCTGTACAGTATAATCAGGGTTTTCCTCATCTTTTGGAGGATTATCTTTTTGACAATTGTAAAGGCCGATACTTAATAAGAAAGTCAGGAAAATAATACCGGTTTTTTTCATGATAAAGGGTTTAATTTTTAAGCTGTTATAGTTTACCCAAAAGGCACATTCATATGTCCCAAAGGTATAAATATTATACTGACATTTCCTGATAATGTTATGTTAATATGCACAAAATTGACAAAAACATGTGAATTTTACACCAAATGGAAGAATTTTGGGCATGATCAGATTTAATTATCAGATATTTAGTACTTTCGCAACCCGGTTTTTAAGCAGTAATTATAAATTTTAATCGATGGAATGTAGAAAAAAATGTGGGGCATGTTGCATTGCACCCTCCATCTCTTCAGCCATACCCGGAATGCCTTTTGGAAAACCCGCAGGTGTTCCGTGCATACATTTAACGGATGAATATGCATGTGCTATTTTTGATAGCCCGGAACGGCCGGAAGTTTGCAAAACGTTTGCTGCCGAACCTATAATCTGTGGAGATAGCCGTGCAGATGCCCTGCAAATACTTAAAAGTCTGGAAGAAAAAACCCTTACTAAAAATGCTTAAAACAATTCTTCTTATCGGAGCCGGAGGATTTGCCGGTACAGTTGCAAGGTACTTGCTTTACCGGTTTGTTCAGCTTATCTTTCCTTTGCTCATCTTTCCAGCTGCTACACTGAGTGTAAATCTTATTGGAAGTTTTGTCATAGGGTTTCTATATGCACTCTCTGATTCACAAACCCTGGTCTCGCCTGAGTTACGCCTTATTTTAGCTACCGGTTTTTGTGGTGGATTTACAACATTCTCAGCTTTTGCTTATGAAAATTTTAGCTTTATCAAAACAGGTAATGTATCTTTGCTTATCATTTATACCGGAATAAGCATCATTTTAGGTTTAGCCGCTGTTTATTTTGGCTACCGTTTTGGTAAAATTATTTGATAATTTATTTACAAAGCACCAATTATGGACACGCAGAAACTTTTACCCGTATTTACCAGAAGATCGAAAATTGCAGGTCTTATTGCAATGGCATTGCTCATTCTTGGGAATATCCTGCTATGGCAAAATCCCGCAGAGAATATGACCAATGATCCGGAAATATTCAATTTTATGATTATGAATGTGGCACCAATTTTAATTATTGGCGGATTTATTCTGGTGATCTATGCGATACTTCAGCGAAAATGACGCTTAAAATCTATGCGTAATTTGGCGCATTTTTTCTGTGCATTTCCCGAAGTTTTTTATACAGGTTTTCCTCTTCAGTACTCAATTTTTCAGGTGTTTTCACCTGCATGGTGATATACAAATCGCCATAATTCCCACTTTGGTTATATACCGGCATCCCCATTCCTCTCAGCCGGATTTTTTTACCGTTTTGGGTTCCTTTGGGAATTTTAACAGAAACATTTCCTTTTAGCGTATTTACATTTGTTTTACCTCCTAAAATGGCGGTATACAGATCAAGCGTGTGAATAGCATATAAATTATTGCCTTCACGCTGAAACATGCCATGCGGAAGTACTTTTATCACCAGTAGCAGGTCTCCCGGTTGCGCTCCGGGCATATGTCCGGGTTGACCATTCCCTTTCAATCTGAGTTGCTGACCATCGTAGGCACCGGGTTTAATATTAATGCGCAGCTTTTTACTGCCCGTGTCAATCACTCTTTGTACTCCCTTATAGGCTTCATCGAGTGTGATATGTACTTCACCCTTTAAATCAGCACCTTTTGGGGTTTGCTGCTGACCAAAACCACCACCGGTATGGGCACCAAAGCCACCGAAAAAAGCATTAAAAAAATCGGAAAAACCTCCGCCGCTGTTGCCAAAAATATCATCAAACTGACCACCCGCATAGTGGTATTGTCTCCGGCCTCCACCACCGCTTCCGAAAAAGTCCTGAAAATCTCCATAATTTTGGTTTTGGTACTTTTTCCAGTCGGCACCAAGCTGATCGTATTTTCTTCGTTTTTCAGGGTCGCGAAGCACTTCATAGGCCTCA
>JBEPYD010000425.1:0-4132 GCA_041641575.1 Bacteroidales bacterium | reverse complement strand
AGCGCTTTGTTACCTGGGAAATACCAGACGTACGTGTAAAGGCAACCCTGGGCAATGTTTCTGAAACGGTTCTCACAGATAGTGAGGGATATTTTCAGGTGAGTCTTAAGCCGGATTCTGCACAAAAGATTCAGTCTCCGTGGCAGGAAGTTCATTTACATTTAATGGATGAAATAGTTAAGAATCAGGCTAAGGTAGAGGTGCTGAACAGGGTAGTGGTACCCGGGGAGAATTCCACCTTTGGTATTATTTCAGATATAGATGACACCATTGTGCCAACAGGTGCTACCAGGGTATTGGAAATGCTTAAAAATACGTTTTTGCGGAATGCCCATTCCCGTATTCCTTTTCCAGGAGTTTCGGCTTTTTACCGTGCCTTGCAACATGGTACTTCCAAAGGTGAGCACAACCCTGTATTTTATGTTTCCAGCTCGCCATGGAACTTATATGGCTTCCTCATGGAATTTATGGAAATAAACCAAATCCCCCTGGGGCCATTAATGTTGCGCGATTTGGGATTAACCAAAGAATATTTCATTTCGGGAAGTCATAACAAACATAAATTGATACAGGTAGAGCGGATTTTTGAAATTGTAAAAGAAATTCCTTTTATCCTGATTGGAGATTCAGGCCAGCATGATCCGGAGATATATTTGCAGGTGGTAAAACATTTTCCCGCCAGGGTGAAAATGATTTATATCCGTGAGGCAGCTACCGGCCGTAAAAAGGCTTTGCAAATCGGTGAAAAGATCAGGGCACAAGGTGTTGACTTTTTACTCGTAAAAAATACCATGGAAGCTGCCAGCCATGCTGCTGGGAAAGGTTGGATTACAAAAGATAAATTACATAAAGTGGGTCAAAAGAAGGAGCGGGTAGAGCATGATCTTGAGAATGAGTTAGGATTTAATTAAGTCCGAATTCCCTAACTTTTGATACCTGATCAAGTTTTTCCTTTATAATAATTTGAAAATGAATCGAATGAGTATTGATTTATCTATATTATCATATTAGGTGGTAAATACTTTAACTTTTTGTCACATATTTCGTATTTCAATTAATTTATATCTTCTTGCACCAGACTTTTTTTAACTGTTTTGATGCATTTATAAAATTTATGCTATATGTTTTGGTGCAATTTTGATAGATACTAAAGATTTATTAAAAAAGTAAAAGCATCAAGAAACTTTTCAGGATATATGACTAAGTATAAAATATTTATTTCTATTCTGGCCGGGGCGCTATGCTTTTTTCTTTCACCATTTGGCATTCATATGGGGTTTGGTATCATACAGGTCAGCATTCCCTGGTCTATCATATTCCCAATTATTATTTCCCTTGCATTTGGATGGAAATACGCGCTGGTTTCGGCGGCCTCCGGAGGTGCGCTTTACCCCTTTTATTTATGGGAATATGATGGGTACGCAAATATCACCAACGCTCTCGTATATACAATATCCTATATCCTGATAAGTTTTATAAACGATAAAAAAGTAATTTCATTTATTCATTCCTATTATGTAAGATTAACCCTTATATTCATTCTTATTTCAATCACTATTTTTGGTTATTATGAGTTTGTTTTTGAATCTATGCTTTCAATAAATCCTCCATTTTGGACCGATACCACTCATGTTAAAATAGAGGCTGGTGTGCTAAATGGGATTATCATAAAAGACAGCATTAACTACCTTGTAATTATTCTTGTTTCTTCAACTTTGTTAAAACTTCCGGCTTTGCAAAAGTTAATGATGTTAAAGCCGGAAGAAAATACCAAAAACAACAACCAGATATTTCTATTCTCCCTTTTTTTTGGATTTAGCATTTGGTTCATTTTTTATTTACTGGTAAAAGCACTTATTAATGATGAAGAATATGTACACAAGCAATTTTTGAGTGTTGCATTTTATGTAATAGTTCTTGGCAACCTGATTATGTCCAGAATAATTATGGTTTTAAATGAGAAAAACAACAGCCAGTTCAATACAATTTTAGAAAACGAGCATTTCCTTAGAACACTTATAAATACAATCCCTGATTATGTGTGGCTAAAAGATATTCATGGCGTGTTTCTTAAGTGTAATAAAAAAGTTGAGCAGTTTTATGGTGCTACTGAGAAAAATATTGTTGGAAAAACAGATTATGACTTTGTTAGCAAAGAACTGGCAGATATATTTAAACAGAATGATTTAGAAGCTTTACAATCTGATGTTCCATTGAAAAAAGAGGAGGAAATTTTTAACGGTAAGAATCAACATCTTGAAGTACTGGAATCCATTAAGGCACCCTTTGTTATTAATGATAAAGTTGTAGGAGTTCTTGGGATTGGCAGGGACATTACAGAACGTAAGAAATATGAGGATATTCTTCGTAAAGCAAAATCAGAAGCTGAGGAAAGTAACAGGCTTAAGAGTGAATTTATTAATAACCTCTCCCATGAAATCCGCACCCCTATGAATGGGATTGTAGGATTTACTCATTTTTTAGCAAAAGAAAATATTTCTTCGAAGAAAAGAAAGGAATACGCGGGCATTGTACTCAACAGTAGTCATCAGTTGTTACACATTATAGACGATTTACTTGAAATATCCAGGCTTGGAACCCAACAGGTTAAGGTACAGAAAAATGAGGTTGATTTGCTTGTTCTATTAACAGAACTTGTTTCTGTATTTCAACTGGAAGCGCAAAAAAAGAACCTTACCCTTATGCTCGATACAGAATTTCTTAAAAATGCCTCTCCTATTATTGTTGACGCTACAAAACTCAACAAAATATTAAGCAACCTCATTGAAAACGCCATAAAATACACACCACAGGGACATATAGAAATATCATCTGAAATAAGGGAAAGCAGCACCCTTACCATTTCAGTAAAAGATACTGGTATAGGCATAAAGCCGGCGGCTAGAGAAATTATCTTTAACCGTTTTGTACAGGAGAATAAATCATCCGGATACTTTGGCGGACTGGGCCTGGGACTTGCGATTGCACGCGAAAATGCAATACTAATGAATGGGAATATTAGGGTTGATTCTGAAAAAGGCAAGGGATCGACTTTTACACTTGAAATACCATACATTCCTGTAGTAATGGATATTAAAGATACGGATAAAGATAAAACCTATGAAAGAAAAATTGCTGATGTTTTTACTATCCTCATTGCTGAGGATGAAATAGTTAACTTTTTATACTTGAAAGAAATATTAACCTTATCATATCCTCACATAAAAATTATTCATGCTCCTAATGGTAAAGAGGCCGTAGATATACTACAAAATAATAAAAATATTGATTTGGTATTCATGGATCTGAAAATGCCTGTGATGGATGGACTTGAAGCAACTACTATCATTAAAAAGCACTACCCAAATGTGCCCGTTATTGCTCAAACAGCGTATTCAGGTCAGGAGGAAAAAGAAATGGCCATGAACAGCGGTTGTGATGATTTTATTACAAAGCCTCTGAATGATGAAAAAATAATTCACATGGTCTCTAAATACATTAAAACCCGTTGAATTCTTTTAAGAATGTTCTCGTTTCATCGCTTAAACAGACCTACATATTCGCTTTTTTCAATAACATGATCTTTTATGCTTTCCAAAAAAGCTGCCCTGTCTCGACCTTCCTCCGGTTTTAATTCTTTACCCAACGCAAACAACTTAAAGATATACCGGTGTTCTTCCGGATGCGGAGGACAGGGGCCGCCATAGCCAATTTTACCAAAATCATTTTGCCCTTGCATTGCGCCATTATCAAGTGTTTTTTGTGTGGGAACATTATTCAACGATGAAACTTTTGGCGGTATGTTATACATTATCCAGTGCGTGAATGTCCCTCCTGGTGCATCAGGGTCTTCCATTAAAAGTGCCTGCGAAACGGTACCCTTTGGTACGCCATCCCATATAAGGTTGGGAGATACATCTTCTCCTTCACATGTATGCTTTACCGGTATGCTTTTATTTTCTTCAAATGATGTTATACTCAGTGATAATGCCATAATCTGATTTATTTTAGTTTAAAAAATATTTTAAAGATTCATGCCAGAATTCTTTTCAATATTTAACTTTCAGTAAGTCAGTTTAATATCAATTCGAGGACGGATGGTTATTATAAACATTCTTCCAGATCGGAAGAG
>JBEPYD010000424.1:0-4141 GCA_041641575.1 Bacteroidales bacterium | reverse complement strand
CACAGAGATATCGCGCGAATATGAGAAAATTACCAACAGCGGTGAAGGCATGTGGTTAAGCCATGTGGAAAGCAGACCCCTTAACAAGCCCTTTTTTATGTGGTTTGCAGCATTAGATGCCCACAGGGCCTGGGGTGAAAATCAATTCTCCGGCACGCATGATCCTGATAGTGTGGAGCCGCCCTTCTACCTCGTTGATGCTGAAAATACACGCAAGGATATGGCCCAATATTATGATGAAATTCATAGGTTTGACTTTGCCATTTCCGAAGTGGTGAAAGAATTAAGGGAACAGAATGCCCTGGACAATACATTTATTATTGTTATGGCAGATAATGGCAGGCCATTCCCGCACAGCAAAACAAGGGTGAATGACAGGGGCATGAAAACACCTTTTATTATTCACTGGCCTAAAGGAGTAAACCCCGAAATCACCAGCAGTCTCGTAAGTGTTATTGATATAGCGCCAACCATACTGGAGCTTGCCGGATGTGATATTCCTGAGAGTGTTCAGGGAAAGAGTTTTTCATCCTTACTCGAGGACCCTGATGCGAAATTCAGGAATTATGTGTTTGCTGAGCATAACTGGCATGATTACGAAGCACATGAGCGTATGGTTCGGAATGAAAAATATATGTACATCAGAAACGCTCGCCCGTTGTTACCTCAAATGGGACCAGCAGATGCAGTAGAAAGTCCTTCAATGAAAGACCTTAAGGAACAAATGGCAAAAGGAAAATTAACTGAAATCCAGGCAGATGTTTTTGTTACGCCACGTCCCTATGAAGAATTATACAATTGTGAAGAAGATCCTTTGCAGTTACTAAACATAGCTGCTGTGCCTGAAAACCAGGACGCCCTCGTTGAAATGCGCGAAATACTGAATACATGGATGGATGAAACAGGGGATAATGTACCCGACGATATTACAAAAAGCTGGTTCCTTTATGAACCAGGTTACATACAAACCATGTATATTGATAAGCGGGGAGAAATGCCGGGCAAAGCCAATAACGCCACAAAAATTAATAATCCCGGGCCGTTTTAATCTCGCAAAATCGTTGTATTTCAAGTAAGAAACATATTTTTGCACCTGCATTTAACCTATTTTATATTTCGCAGGAAATGTTATTCTTTATTTCATCAGCCATATTGCTATCTGCTTTCCTTTTGGCTTTATTGCTAAGCAGAAAGCATAAACAACTGTCAGATTATATGCTGATGGTACTAATTTTCCTTTACGGAATGGCCATTTTACTGGCTTATGGCGAAATATACAATCGAAGTATGGGTTATCCTATCTCCTGGCTGGTGCATTTGTCTCCACCCATTATTTTGCTTATGGGTCCTGCGCTGTGGTTTTACATTAAAAGCCTAACCATGCAAAAATTCCGCTTTCAGGCGGAATATCTCCTGCATTTTCTTCCTTTTTTGTTTGTTTTTGCTATGTTTTACTTTAGCATTTGGCAATTGCCTGTTGAAGAGCGTGTGGCCATAGAACAAAGCAAATCATTCCGATATACCTATATCTTTCCTGTTTCGGTTTTTTTGATAGCTGCTTCCACACAGGGATATTACTGGTGGGGTTGGTGGATGATTAAAAAATACAAACAGCGGCTTTCACAATATTTTTCCAGCATACAAAAATTTGATCTTAAATGGATGAGCTTTTTACTGATAGCAGCCATTGTCTTTCATGCGGGAATAAGCCTGTTATATATTCTTGATTACTTCCTGAACCTTATGCCTTATGATACCTTGCAGATAATAGGCTATAGTTTTGCCTCCATATTCATATTTGTGATTGGCTTTTATGGTATTAAGCAAGGTTCTGTATTTACCGAAAGAAGCGTGCGGGTAAACCTTGATCAGAAACAGGAGGAAAGATTAAAATTACAAAACCTCAGCAGGGAAGAGAAAGTCTTTGTTGATTACTTAATTGATTTCATGAAGAGAGAGAAGCCTTATCTCAATCCGGAAATAACCCTTGCAGACCTGAGCCAGCAGTTGCAAAAACCGGCAGACTTCCTTTCTGGAATACTCAACGCCCGGTTGAATAAGAGCTTCTACGATTTTATTAATTATTACCGGATAATGGAGTTTAAAGCGCAGGTATTAAAAGCAGATTTTACCCAGTTTTCTATTCTGGGGGTGGCGTTTGAATGTGGGTTTAATTCTAAAGCTGCTTTTTACCGGGCTTTCCGCAAAAATGAAGGTATTACGCCAGGGGCCTATATTTCAGAAGTCTCACAAAAAAATGAGACCCCTAAAATGGTAAAGTGAGACTTCAAAAACTCTTAACGAGACGCGTGTAAGCAGTTTCACCTATAGTTTTGTTCAAAACTTTTTAATTCAAAAAATAATGCGAACAAAACTGGCAATTTTTACATTTTTCACGATTCTACTGAGCGGATGTGCAGTAAAAAAACATCAGCAAACCCAATCGAAACTGGCGGTTCAGGCTGGTATAAACAAAGGGGGCATTACGGAGAATACCGATATGTCTGTAATTACTGCATTGGAAGCGGATATAATGCCTGATGCTTTTTCCGGAGCAACCAAAACTGGTTTTAATGCTGCAGTTAAGGTGAACATTCCTCTGCACAAGAATGAACTGGAAACCGGACTGGGGTATATGTATAACGCACAATCCTTCAGCTATGCCGATCCTTTAAATGGACATGATGGAACGCGCCAACTTAATGTATCACAGTTCCAAATTCCTCTTACCTATAATGTTGTATTATTCCGTAAACTTCTTCCTTCCAGTGAGCTACAAATTAAAGTTGGCTATTTGGGGCAGATTAATCTGCTGGATATTAAAGACGAAGGACAGCTTCCTTCCTTTGAGCAAAAAGGCTGGTCGAATGGTGCCATACTGGGACTGTCAGCTTACTTATATGAATTCTCGAATGGAAACCGCATTGGTTTTTATACTGATGTGTACCGCGGAAGCCAGATTTACTTTGATTTCTACAACCAGAAGAAGTTTGAAATGCCCGGTACAAGCTTCATAAAAGCCGGATTGCGCTATCAGTTTAAATAAGTGTATGAGATGTGTTTTAATTTCTAAGAAAATCAAAAAATGAAGATTGCAATATTTTACACTACAACCCATGGCACAGCAGAAAAGGTGGCCATGTACATAAGTCAGCAAATACCTGCTGCAGAGGTTCAAATGATTAGCCTTTCTAATCAAAAAAAACTGTCTTTTTCGGAGTTTGATGTGATTGTAATTGGCGGTTCTGTTCATGCAGGTAATTACAGTGGCAGACTCAGACAGTTCCTTAATAAGAACATTACAGAACTGCTTCACACACCCCTGGCAATATATACCTGCTGCATGCATGAGGCTGAATATGAGAAGCAATTTCAAAATGGAATTCCCGAATTGTTGAGAGATCATTCCTTTGCCAGTATTAACGCAGGGGGAGAATTCCTTTTTGAAAAAATGAATTTGATACAAAAGATGCTGGTTAGGAAAATTACAGGCCTTAACCACTCTGTTTCCAAAATACGTTACGAAGAAATTGATGCCCTTGTCAGTAAAATAAAAACAATTAAAAACCAAGTATTATGAGATCTGTTATTTATTTAATCGGAATTTTAATCACATCATGTACCATGAATGCACAGAACCTGAAAAAAACGTTTATTACAGAAGTAGAAAAGGGCTTCGCTCAGCAAAGCAAATACGATACCTCATTACTGTCTGAGGCAGATATGCAGCATTTGCCTGAAATTGTACAAAAATATCTGTCATATACCGGGAGTACGGGGAATGCCAAAGTACATAATGTTAAAATTACCTTTAAAGGCAAAATCAGGGCTAACCCCGAGGATGGCTGGATGAATCTGCAGGCTTTACAATACAGTTTTTTCGATGATCCCACCCGCCTGTTTTATATAAAAGCCCGTAAAATGGGAATTCCCGCTTCAGGGTTGCACGCCTACGCCAATGAGCAAGCCATAATGAAAATTAAAATGGCTGGTTTGTTCACAGTGCAGGATATCGCTGATCCACGGCTTGACCAGGCAGAAACGGTAACTCACTTTAACGACATGTGCCTGCTGGCACCTGCCACCCTTATTGATAAAAGAATTACGTGGGAAGAGGTAAATGATACTACTGTAGATGCGG
>JBEPYD010000423.1:0-4148 GCA_041641575.1 Bacteroidales bacterium | reverse complement strand
AAAATTATTTTTTTGACGTATTGACATCTAGCCTTGTTATACAGAGTTTATTCTTGATAAACGATTCATTTTTATGCTTATTTTTGAATGATTATAAATAAGCTCCAATCAGGTACAAACGAACAAACGATTTAAACAATGTTTAACCCCTCTGCTCCAGGAGAACACATAAATTACGAAAAAAGACGTGAATTTGTGTTCATAATTTTGGCTGGGATTTTCTTAGGCTCCCTGGCCATGCTCAATATATTGGGCATTTCTCGCCTGCTCGATTTTTCGTTTACAGTGGGTAACTTTCAAATTCCTTTTAAAATTTTTGTAGGTGTGCTCCCCTACCCTGTCACTTTTTTATGCACTGACTTTATCAGTGAACTTTATGGCAAAAAACGAGCTTCCATGGTAGTTTGGACGGGGCTCATCATTAACATTTGGGTGTTGTTTATTATTTGGCTCGGAGGCATATTACCCCCCGTTCCGGAAATGAACCCACTCACTGGCTTACCCCCGGTTACCAGTGCTGATTACACCTTTTTCTCTATCCGGCGCCTCACTTTTGGTGCCACTGCGGCCTCTATGATAGCTTATTTAACAGCACAATTTGTAGATGTACATGTATTCCACTTTGTAAAGCGGCTCACCAGGGCAAAGCATCTATGGATAAGAAATAATGTTTCAACGCTTACCAGCCAACTGGTCGATTCTTTTGCAGTTGTTTTAATTACCTACTACTTTACGCACAGCATAATTATTGAACCTGGTCAACCAGTATTCTCATTTCTGGTGACGCTTATTCTTTCCAACTACTTCTTTAAGGTAATTGCTGCACTTATTGACACTGTTCCTTTTTACTATGGTACAAGGGCACTTGCAGACTATTTGAACATAGACATTTCAAGAGGATACGATAATTAAATGTAGCTCTTTGAAAAAGATTTAAAAACTCTTGATGGGAATTATTACAAGGGCTATAACAGTTATGGCTTATATAATATAATATTCAAAAGAGTTTCTGCATTTAAATTTAAGGCATCCACCGTAAAATTTGCCTGTGTATACCATTTTTCTCTGTAACTAAGTGTTTCAGTAATATATTGCAATATTTCAACATCGGTTTTACCGCTAAGCAATGGCCGTTTTTCCCTGGCTGCAGCCAGCCGGTTTGCTATAGCTGAAGGAGAAAGTTTTAAATATACTGTTTTACCAGCTTTCTTCATAACCTCCATGTTGTCAAAAAAACAGGGCATGCCACCGCCGGTGGCTATCACTGCATCCGGAAGTTGGATGATATCCTGAAGGGCACCTTTTTCCATTTGCCTGAAAGTATCCTCTCCATCCTGAGCAAAAATTTCAACAATGGTTTTCCCGTGTTTTTTAACAATAAACTGGTCAGTATCTATAAAATCAGCCTTCATTTTGCGGGCAAGCTGCGCACCAAGAGTGGTTTTTCCGCTCCCCATAAAACCTGTGAGAAAAACTTTCATGCGATTATAAATCTAATTTCATCTGTGATTTATTACCCTTGTCTTTATCCTCTCTTGTGGTTGCAGGCTTTACCGGTGGTGGAGGATCGTTTTTGGTTTCATTTGTTTCTTCAGTTTTTTGTTTCTCTTCCTCGTTCACTTCAACTTCAGCTATTTCCTCCGGCTCTTTTTCAAGGGGCTCTTTTTCCACTACTTTTTTCACATCATAGGTAGTGAGCCTTTTACCTTTGGCACGATATGATTTCACACCTATGAAGTCTTCTACATCAATCTCCTCATTGGGTCTGTCTTTATTTCTACCTCCAAATTCAATTTCAAATAAAGGATATTTTTCATCTGATAGCAGTGCCAGATAGGAATCTGCATGTTCATTAATAAAACTAACCGGATTTTCTGTATCGTCAAGTGTGAAACGTTTCAGATAGAATAATTTCTGTTCGGCATCAAAATATACAGCAGACCAAATTTTATCCGGATCAAATTTTTCAATTTGCAAAACATTATCTTCGAAATGATATGCCAGATCGCCGGGTTTTATAACAATAAATTCTCCATTTTTAGTAATAGCGGAAATCTTGTCGTTACCCAGAAATTCACCAAGGTATTTTCCGCGTTTGTCAGCATTCAGTCGGAAAACATCTTCATCGAACCAAATTTTTCTGCCTCCAAGGGTAGATTCACCTTTTTCTTTTTGAACGATACGCTGTACCGCATAACGCGTGAGAATATTCCCCATGGAACCCTTGCCTTTAATGGCCAGAGAGGCAAAATCAAATTCAATGATCAGGTTCTTAATTCTTGGTCTTGGTTTATGGTATACCTTAATTACTTCTGCCTCCCCATTCTCATTTACAGTTAAGTATAGCAATTTTGAGCCTTTGGTACCTTTGGTCAGGTGATATTCCTTGTCACGGGTAATACCTGTAATGGCACATCGTTTAATCATGATGTTTCCATTAAGGCCATCGCGGTATACCAGGTTGTATATGGTGCGTTTATCATTCTTCTTAAATACCTTCACATGCACAATATCCTTTCCAACAAATGACTTTTCTGACACTTTTGTAATAATGTAGGAGCCATCGTCTTTTATAACTATAACATCATCTATATCAGAGCAGTCGCATACAAACTCATCCTTTTTAAGGCTGGTTCCTATAAATCCCTCCTTACGGTTTACAAACAACTTTTCATTGGCTACGACTACTTTGGTGGCTACAATGGTTTCAAAGTTGCGGATTTCAGTTTTTCGCTCCCGTCCTTTGCCATGCTTTCGCTTAATTTCTTTGAAATAATCAATGGTGTAATCAACAATATTTTCAATATTGTATTTCACTTTTTCAATCTCATCCTCAATGCCTTTTATTATCTCATCGGCCTTTTTTACATCGAACTTTGAAATTCGTTTAATTTTAATCTCCGTTAACCTGATAATATCATCCTCGGTTACATCTCTAAGCAGCAACTTTTTAAATGGATCCAAACCCTTATCTATGGCTTCCAATACGGCTTCCCACGTTTCACATTCCTCAATATCGCGGTAGATACGTTCCTCAATGAAAATCTTTTCCAAAGACGACATGTGCCATTGCTCCTGAAGCTCGTGAAGCTTTATGGTAAGTTCAAGCTTAAGTAATTCAAGTGTTTTATCAGTAGAATGTTTCAGCTGATCAGACATCCCCATAAATCTGGGCTTATCGTCTTCGATTACACAGCTGTTTGGAGAAATCGAAACTTCGCAATCGGTAAAAGCAAAAAGGGCATCGATGGTTTTGTCGGGTGAAATGCCGCCAGCAAGATGAACAAGTATCTCCACGTTTTCGGCGGTATTATCATCAATTTTTTTAACCTTTATTTTACCTTTCTCATTTGCTTTTATAATGGAATCGATCAGGGTAGTTGTATTTTTTCCGTAAGGTATCTCCTGTATGGCAAGTGTTTTCTTATCCACCTTGGAAATTTTAGCCCTAACCCTTACAGCTCCGCCACGCAGACCATCATTGTATTTTGAAACATCAATCAGGCCACCGGTGGGAAAATCAGGAAACAACTCAAAATCTTTTCCTTTAAGATAATTAATAGAAGCATCGATCAACTCGTTGAAATTGTGAGGCAAAATTTTAGATGCCAAACCTACAGCAATACCTTCCACGCCCTGTGCAAGCAGCAATGGAAATTTTACGGGCAAGGTTACAGGTTCTTTATTTCTTCCATCGTAAGAAAGTTTCCATTCAGTAGTCTTTGGATTAAAAACCACATCATTGGAAAATTTTGACAGACGGGCCTCAATGTACCTTGGTGCAGCAGCACTGTCGCCGGTATGAATATTCCCCCAGTTACCCTGGGTATCTACAAGAAGGTCTTTTTGGCCTAATTGCACAAGTGCATCTCCTATAGAAGCATCCCCGTGCGGGTGATATTGCATGGTGTGCCCTATGATGTTGGCCACTTTATTATAACGGCCATCATCGAGCTTTTTCATAGCATGTAAAATACGGCGATGCACCGGTTTTAATCCATCATTAAGATGGGGCACGGCCCTTTCCAGTATTACATAACTGGCATAATCCAGGAACCAATCCTGGTACATACCGCTAAGGTTGATAATTTTATGCAATTGATCGCCGTTACCGGAACCAGGAATTTCTGCGTCCGGTTTTTCCTCGC
>JBEPYD010000422.1:0-4156 GCA_041641575.1 Bacteroidales bacterium | reverse complement strand
TTTTTACAAAAACTCAAACAAATAGAACATGATTTTTACATGGGTATTAATGCAAATTAATGTTGCGGACACTGTAGCTCAAGGAACTACCCCCGCAGAAGAGGAAATGAAGCTTCGCGCTGTTGATTTGGCAATGAAGGGAGGCTGGATTATGATTCCAATCGCTATTCTTTCTGTTATTGCTGTTTACATTTTTATTGAAAGATATCTTGCCATACTAAAGGCTTCTAAAACGGATATCAACTTCATGAACAGAATTAAGGATTATATTCATGAAGGTAAAATTGATTCGGCATTGTCCTTATGCCATTCTTCAGACAACCCCGTCTCACGTATGATAGAAAAAGGTGTACGAAGGATCGGCCGTCCACTGAACGATGTAAATGCTGCCATAGAAAACGTTGGACGATTAGAAATTTATAAGCTGGAAAAAGGTTTGCCTACGCTAGCCACAGTTGCCGGAGCTGCCCCTATGATCGGTTTCCTGGGTACAGTACTGGGTATGATCAGGGCTTTTTATGACATGGCCAATGCCGGTAACAACATTGATATTTCCCTGCTCTCCAATGGTATTTATACGGCCATGGTGACTACAGTAGCCGGACTAATCGTAGGTATTGTTGCCTACTTTGCATATAATATTCTGGTAGCAAAAGTGGAAAAAGTGGTGAATACTTTAGAAGCCAACAGCACCGAATTCCTTGATTTACTTAACGAACCTGTAACCTGATACAGCAATGGCATTACGAACTTCAAACAAAGTAAATCTGCAGTTCAGCATGTCCTCTATGACGGACATCATCTTTCTGCTGCTGATATTCTTTATGATTACTTCCACATTGATTGCCCCAAATGCCTTAAAGCTGCTGTTGCCTCAAAGCAATAACCAAACCCGGGCTAATGCTATCACCACTGTTTCCATTACCCGCGATTTACAGTTTTATGTTGAAACACAGCCTGTCGCAATTGGTGAAATGGAACAGGTTTTGCTACAGAAACTTGCTGGACAGGAAGACCCTACCATTTCTTTGCACGTTGATCGATCGGTACCTATGCAGGAGGTGGTTAAGGTAATGAACATTGCAAAAGATAACCGGTTTAAACTTATACTGGCAACAACACCAAATTAGCCTTAAATGTATAAAAAGCAAGGACTGATAGGAACAATCATTTTTCATGCCGGACTATTGGCGCTGCTGATTTTTCTTGGCTATACCACACCTCTTCCTTTACCCGAAGAAGAAGGTATATTGGTGAATTTTGGTGATGCCTCAGATGGTCGTGGATATGTTGAACCGCGGCAGGCTGAACGGCAACCTACCCCGGCTACCGCTTCGGCTGCAGCTCCTTCAGAAATAAAAACTCCGGTTGAAACACAGGACTTTGAAGAAGCACCTGCTTTACCATCGGTAAAAAAACCAGCAAATAAAAAACAGGATCAACAAGTAAACACAGAAAAACAACCTGCTGAGGAGCCGCAGGAAAAGGAGCCTGAACGTGTTGTAGACAGCAGATCACTGTATGGAGGGCGCAGTAATACAACTGATAAAACCGGAAGCGAAGGAGAAACTTCAGGTAATGCCAACCAGGGAAATCCATTTGGTTCTCCTGCCTCAAATAACCGAACCCAGGGAAATAGTGCAGGTACAGAGGGAGTCTCTTTTAGTCTTTCCGGCAGAAATCCGTTATCACTCCCCAAGCCTGATTACAATTACCAGGTGGAAGGCATTGTGGTGGTGGAAGTAACCGTTGACCGCGATGGGAAAGTTACCCGTGCTGTGCCTGGTGTAAGAGGCTCCACTACACTTAATGAAAATCTTCTGGATGCTGCCAGAAAGGCTGCTTTACGTGCCCGTTTCGATAGCAAATCAGATGCCGCAGCTTATCAAAAGGGTACCATTACTTACCACTTTATGCTTCAGTAATTTTTAAAGGGCATATCCAATAAGTATTTGTATTTTTTTAATACCTATTCTGTAAGCGAAGCCACCGCGAAATGTAAATTTTGCCTCAGTATTTACAAGTGCAATGCAGCCCATTAAAGCATGACTTAAGGTCCGGTGAGGTGATCTGAGCGAGCATTGTTTTTAATTAAATGTTGTTTAACTTTTATAGTAGAGGTTACTTGCAGAATTTAGGGAATAACTGGATTGCTCACTTTTTTGTTGTTACTTTTGTAATACCAGTGTTCAGATGCAAAAATTTAGTGTTTTCTGATTTTTGAGAATAAATGAGCTATAGCATTTATGAAATATAAAACTACAGGACTATGAAGATATTTACCAGTCAGCAAATTAAGGAAATTGATAAATTCACCATTGAGAATGAGCCGATTGCTTCCATAGACCTTATGGAACGCGCGGCTCATGCCTGCAGTCAGTGGTTTGTTAAACGTTACGAGAAAACCATTCCGGTGCGGATATTTGCAGGCCCGGGAAACAATGGCGGAGATGCCCTTGCTATCGCCCGTCAGCTTATAGAGCAAGGATTTTCGGATGTTAAAACATACGTGGTACGGTTTACTCAGAAATTTTCAGACGATTTTAACACCAACTACATAAGGCTTATCAATATTGATAAACAAAATGTTCTTGATATTACAGAGGAAGTGATTTTTCCTGCTTTTTCAGGGAATGAGATTATCCTTGATGGTATTTTTGGTTCAGGTTTAAACAGGCCGGCAGAGGGATTTGTAGCTGATGTGATAAAGCAGATGAACTATTCTCATTGCGAAATTGTGTCTATCGACATACCATCCGGATTGTTTAGCGAGGATAATACAGACAATGATTTTGAAACAATCATTCGTGCTACATTCACCCTTTCATTACAATTTCCAAAGTTTTCTTTTTTTCTGCCTGAAACCAATGCATTTGTTGGTCGTTGGCAGGTTCTGCCCATTGGCCTCCATCAGGATTTTATCAACAGAACAGATACAGGTTTTGGCTATATTGATGCGGATTTTATCCGAACCAAACACAAGAACCGGAAACGCTTCAGCCATAAAGGCACTTATGGACATGCACTTGTAATTGCCGGAAGTTATGGTAAAATAGGCGCTTCCATTCTCACATCAAAAGCAGCATTACGCGCGGGTGTTGGCCTTCTAACCACCCATATACCCCGGTGTGGATATGAAATTGTTCAAACAGCCTTACCGGAAGCCATGTTGAGCATCGATGAAAATGACCAAATATTCACCCGCATAATTGACGCAGATAATTATTCAACTGTAGCCATTGGGCCGGGTATTGGAAAAGAAAAAGCTACAGCCGATGCACTGCACGAGTTTATAAGTCAGGCTGATAAACCGGTTGTGCTGGATGCGGATGCCATTAACATTATCGGGATGTATAAAGAATGGTTGTTAAAAGTTCCTGAAAATTCTATCTTTACTCCGCATCCAAAGGAATTTGAAAGGCTTGCAGGAGAATCTGATTCAGACATGGAGCGTTTGAAAAAACAAATTGAATTTTCTAAAAAGTATCATCAGGTGGTGGTTTTAAAAACAGCATATACTTCTATCACAACCCCTGATGGCTACTGCTATTTTAATACTACAGGTAATCCAGGCATGGCAACAGCGGGTAGCGGAGATGTGTTAACCGGAATAATTGTAGCTTTACTTGCACAACAATATTCTCCGGCAGATGCTGCTATGATAGCTGTTTATGTGCACGGACTGGCCGGAGATATAGCTGCCAGTGCAATGGGGTATGAAGCTGTAATTGCATCTGATATTATTGAAAACCTGGGTAAGGCTTTTAAGAGCATTCACAATTATTAAAAATAACATCACATAAATATTTTATACACGAATGAAAAAGATTACGTATATCATTTCAGGAATTATTTTACTGATCACTATACTTGGTTGTTCAACAACCACTAATTTCACATCATATCCAGCTGATGCCGGAATTAGTGAAAACATTAAACACACATATGCCTTGCCGGAAACGGTGTTAAAGGTAAATGTGGAAGTAGCACGGACAGAAACTATTCCCGGACCTTACCATGCGTATGCAGAAGATTTACTTGGAATAAACAGCGTGCCGCACGAAAGAAAGGTGTCATGGCGCATCTCAGCTATTCATCTGGAAACCTACCAAAAGGCAGATGGCGATCGTTTTTATGTAATTCAGTCAAAAAAGGA
>JBEPYD010000421.1:3550-4157 GCA_041641575.1 Bacteroidales bacterium | reverse complement strand
TAGGTTTCGGGTTTGTACCAACATACCGCAAAGGTGAGAAAGGGAAATACCAACTTGTCGTAACAGAAAAGAAGTTGAAAAGCTTTAAAGAAAGGTTGAAGGAATTCACTCGCAAAACAACACCGATGAGTTTAGACGAACGAATTGAGAAGTTAAACTCTGTAATTCGAGGTTGGATGGAATACTTCAAGTATGCCAGTATCCAGCAGAAACTTATCAAAATTGATGGATGGTTAAGAAACCGCTTACGCTACTGCATTTGGCATCATTGGAAGAAACCTAATAAGAAAATGAGAAGTCTCATTCGTTTAGGTATCAAACCCAATCAAGCCTATGCATGGAGCAGGACACGTATGGGAGGATGGGCAGTTGCACAAAGTCCGATACTGGGTACAACCATTACCATCAAAAGGTTGAAGAAACGGGGATATATTCCTCTGACTGACACTTTCAATTCTATTTCTCCAGATTATCAGAATTCGTTATTTCCCGTGATTTGAGGAACCGCCGTATACGAGACCCGTACGTACGGTGGTGTGAGAGCTTTTCCGACAGTCATTTAGGCTGTCGGCTGGCTACTCGATTACCTGCTGGGTTTTATTCCATT
>JBEPYD010000421.1:796-3540 GCA_041641575.1 Bacteroidales bacterium | reverse complement strand
GGCTTGTGCGAAGTGCATATGTGCTTGACTGTGTGCGCTGGCTCTGTCATTGTGCAATTCTATTATTGCCCCATTATTGCCCATTTAGTTTTTATTTAAGTTCTAGATAATCAGTCATATAAATTTTTGTCTTAATCTTTCATTGCCCCATTAATGCCCCATTAGTTTATAATAAATTCCTGCACCAGAAGTTCCAATTTTATTAAGTATCTTAAATTCTTCTACTAATTCCGTTAAATCATTAGTTGCTGTCCTTTTCGACACATTATTAATACTTTGGTATTTTTTATTTGAAATTCTGGCATTTTCTTTGGTATATAAGATAGCCTTAATCTGACGCTCATTTATCCCAAGTTTCTTCAAATAAGTTTCAGTATAAATATCTTTTCTAAAAATCACCCAAAAGTCTTTTCCATCATTCTCAAATTCAGGCTTTGGCAGTCCATGTTCTTCACATTGTTCTAAAATTTTAATTGTCCCACGTCCCCACGATTCAACATGACCTGCCCTAAAAAAGGCATTTGCAATATCAGGATTGTACGGAATTGATGAATGTTTTTGCATTAAATTTTCAACTGTCCAATCTTCTGGTAACTGCCCGTAATTCCAAATCATAATTTTATCATCATAAACACTAATTTGAATTGGAACACCCATTGAATAATCTTTATGAGCCAAAGCATTTAAAATTGCTTCACGAACTGCATCTTTGGGATATTCGTAAGTCTCAACCCTGTGTATTCCCTCGTACGAAATAATTGCCTTAATGTATTTCGTAAAAAGGAGTTCGATTGTCTTTTCTACCTGTTCAAATAAATTTCCTTTTACTTCGTCTTGAAATATTAACTCCGTATCTGTCTGGAAATAACCGATTTTAATGAATGCGCCTGTAAAGAACTTTTCAGGGTCGGGATGAAAAAGTAATACCGATGCACGTTTAAGATATGGTTTCTCTGTTAGTCTCAGATTTTCAAGAATGCTGATATTTTCTTCTGTTAAGATACTTTCATCAATTCTCTTACTTATTGCTGCTCGTTTTTTGAAGAACTCAAATGTTTCATTTTTTAAATCGTCAACAGAAACATTAGGGACAGGAACTCCATCCCATTTTTTCCCTTTCTTTTCGAGCATGAATTTATCCAATGCCGCACCTTTCAGTTCTTGTTTCGTGCTTCCGCTTCTGTAATGATATTGACCTTTGTAATTAACTGGGAAAGGTTGTGGTTCCACCATGATTTCAAGAAACACTCCTTTATCTGTTTCATGCAAATTGACGTCTACCAGAATGCCAAGAATATCTCGTACCTTATTTGGAATATCTTCAAGAAGTTTTTTAGCATTGTCAATGCCAACTACTTCGCCTTTATCGCTTTTGCCAATGAATATTTTTCCGCCTTGTGCGTTGGCAAATCCGCAAATCCATTTCAGGTATTCATCGCGCCAGCTTTCTTTCCATTCTATGTTTTGACTTTCTGCCATAATTAGCTTAATTTTCTTCGCTCATTAATTCCTTTTGTTCATTAAGTTTTTTCTCTGCAATTTCTATAGCAAATGTAAAAAACAATTTTACTGCCTTCGTGAATTTAAACTTATTTCCTTCTACCTGCAAAAGGTTTTTGCTATTCCATGTTTTTATAAACTTTTCAAAATCAGCAACAGAGGTTTTTTCCAGGATTTCCCATTTACTCGATAGCTTTAATAATTCAAAAGTTTCATTAATATCAAATGAACCAACTTCAATCTTTTCTCGAAAGCTATTTCCTGAATAATCTAACTCCCGACAAAGGATAGCTATAAACAACGTAAAATCTCTTGTTCTGGTTTCACTGATATCGTGTGATGACAAATAAGCAAATTCGGTTTCAATATTTAATTTGTAACCAAAAGAATGTTTGAAAAAATCAGGATACTCATCATCGTATTTATTGATAATATTAAACAATGGGCTGGGAGATAGGATAAATTTCCCGTCAAGCAATTGATTAACGATTTCTTTATGTTCTTTAGGATATTCTTTCATAAACTTTGACTTTAGGTATTAGTACCGTTGCATCGGCAAGCTCAATCTGTTTTCTTTCTTCTGATAAATATTCAACAACTAAATCTTCTTCTAAAAGCAAATTGGTTACAACGAAAAATTTTGACAAAGTAATCTCATCGGTATGATTCATTAAGATATCATAGCTCCACTGGTAGAAATCACTAATATCTTTTTCCTTTAAAAGTTGTTCTTTAAAATATTCAGAATCCGGTAACCATTCAATTTCCTCCGAATCTTCTTCATAATAAACATCTGCTGTTTTATAGCAAAATTGGTCGACAAAGAATTGAGCTTTACTATGAAATTCATTAAAAATAGGACTAATTCTACTTTTTCTTACCAAACTTGGTAAAGGAACATGATAATCATCTGGAGAATCAACATTCTCAACAAAGTGATAAAATCCACTCAAAATGATAGAGTCACTTTTTATCCTATCAAGCAACGGTTTTAGTTCTCTTGTCAGTTTTTGCAAATTTTGGTCTAACTCAGCCCTTGCATAAACTGAAGAGGAATATAGTTTCTTGTATTCGGTTCTTATGCGGTAACTGGTTTCATTAAATCTTTTTTCACTTGCATGGTTTTGAATATTGACAATGGCAGCATAGAATGATTCAGGATGTCCTTTTTCCAATATTTTATTTAAGGGTTCTATATATTCTTCAATCCAAAAAATAGCTTTTTCAAGCCTCTTGGTTAAATC
>JBEPYD010000421.1:0-786 GCA_041641575.1 Bacteroidales bacterium | reverse complement strand
TTCGGTATCACTCAATAATCTTTGGGTTTGACGGTGAATGTCATTCAAAAAAACATCAATTACACTGATGATATTTTGAATAAGTATAATTGTTTTGTTGACATCTGTTTCAGTCTTTAACTCAGTGAAAAGATTAAAAATAGTTTGGTATCTACTTTTTAATGTTTCAGGTAAATCAAGTGTAAAATCATCAAATAAGAATTGCAAGAAATCAGCATAACTTCGGTTTATTTTGTAATCTTTTGTTGGTAGTTGACGACAAAATTTCACATCAATTAGCTTTGTAATTGATAGTTTTGGTTCATTGCTAACATTGTGTTCTTCAATCAAATGTTCCAACGAGCCATCTTCAATAATAAAGTCCGGCTTACTTTTGTTAAATACTTCCTGTACAAAATCATAGTGAGTTTGCAAGAATCTTAAAATATGTTTTCCCGATAGTTTAATCATTGCTAAAAAGTGCCTGTTGCTCTAAAAAATGTTTAGTGTTATAGATGTCGTTTCGTATTTTAATTACATTTTTTTTAGTCGATGTTTTTACAAGTTCACTTGGATTTTGCTCTCTACCTTTTTTTGTTTTAATGCTTCGCGAATGCTTACTGAAAAGCTCATCGTAATTTTCTGGCACAAATAACTTTGTTTGTTCAAATATTTGTTTTGTCATTAGGTAATTGTGCAAGCCTTTAAAATCATAATCGGGGAAAAGCAAAATTTCATCTGCAACAATTTTTTTAAGAGTTGATTTGCCTAAACCTCCATAGGTGTGAACAAAAACATAATCTTTAT
>JBEPYD010000420.1:0-4188 GCA_041641575.1 Bacteroidales bacterium | reverse complement strand
GGAGATTTCTCTTTCTCTGAGGTAGGAGTAAAGCTCCGGTATGCTTACCAGGAGAAATTTGCACAAACGCCACGCGGGCACCGGTTGTCTATGGGAACTGATTACCCGGTGCTGCAGATGAATGTAATCAGGGGTATGAATATATGGGATGGAGAATACAATTACTGGCGGATTTCAGCAAGGATTACAGAATCCTTTCAAACCCGCAATTTCGGTATTACCTCTGTAACTTTTTCAGGTGGGATAAATCCCTTTGATGTACCTTATCCAAAATTATTTGCAGGCAAAGCAGCTTATTCGCTTGTTGGGGTTTATGCGCAGGAGAGCTTTGGAGCCATGCGCATGAATGAATTTATCTCAAACCGGTTTGTGAATGTATTTTTTATACAGAATTTTAAATCGTTGCTTTTCAGAACAGAAAAATTTGCACCTGAAATAGCACTTGTACAAAATATTTCCTACGGCATACTTGATTTTCCTGAAAGCCATTTAAATATTAATGTAAAAGCGCCGGATAAAGGTTATTTTGAAAGTGGTGTCTTGTTTAACTCATTGTTGCGCCAAAATATACTTACCTATGGCATTGGTGTTTTTTACCGCTACGGACACTATGCCTTTCCCAAAACAATTGATAACTTTGCATTTAAATTATCTATCGGTTTTGAATTGGGCACTTTAAATTAAATCCATGGCACATAAAGCTGGTTTTGTAAATATTCTTGGCAATCCTAATGTGGGGAAATCCACGTTGATGAATGCCATGGTGGGGGAGAAACTTTCCATCATAACATCAAAATCCCAAACTACCCGGCACCGGATTCTGGGTATTGTAAATGGTGAAGACTATCAGGTGGTATATTCTGATACCCCCGGCATTCTGCGGCCTGCCTATAAATTGCAGGAAACCATGATGCGTTTTGTGGAAGAAGCGTTTGAAGATGCGGATTTAATTCTCTACATCACGGATGTGGTGGAGAAAACAGATAAACATGGAAAATATATAGAAAAGTTGCAGGCATCTCCGGTACCCGTGCTGCTTTTAATAAATAAAATTGATCTTACCAACCAGGAAGGGCTTGAAAAGCTCGTGGCTGAATGGCATGAGAAACTTCCACTTGCAGAAATAATACCTGTTTCTGCAAAAAATAATTTTCATTTAAAAGAAGTATTCGGACATATCATTAAATTGCTGCCAGAATCACCTCCTTTTTATCCGAAAGATACACTTACCGATAAACCGGAAAAGTTTTTTGTTTCTGAGGCTATTCGGGAAAAAATTTTCATTCATTATAAAAAAGAAATTCCATATTCTGTTGAGGTTGAAATAGAAAGTTTTAAAGATGAACCCGACATCCTAAGACTCAGAGCTATCATTTACGTGATGCGTGATTCACAGAAAGGAATACTTATTGGAAATAAAGGACTGGCCCTAAAGCGTATTGGAACTGAAGCCAGAAAAGATCTGGAAAAGTTTTTCGATAAGAAAGTTTTTCTGGAAATGTATGTAAAAGTGAACAAGGATTGGCGGGAGAAAGACCAGCAGTTGAAGAAGTTTGGATATAAACGTTAAAAAATTAAAAATGAGTAATATAGTAGCCATTATTGGCCGGCCAAATGTAGGGAAATCTACCTTATTTAACAGACTTACAGAAAAGAAACAAGCCATTGTTGATGAAACCAGTGGTGTTACGCGCGACAGACATTATGGAAAGGCCATTTGGAATGGGGTGCCATTCTCCATTATTGATACCGGTGGATACGCACATAAATCCGGCGATGAGTTTGAAGAAGCCATCCGCCGGCAAGTCCTTATCGCTGTTGAAGAAGCTGACTTTGTACTGTTTATGGTAGATGTAACAAGCGGCATTACAGATTATGACGAGGCAGTGGCCAAAATTTTAAGAAAATCGCAAAAAAAGATGCTGCTGGTGGTAAACAAGGTAGACAATAACCAGCGATATCTTGAAGCCAACCTCTTTTACAAGCTTGGCCTGGGCGATCCTTACAGTGTTTCCTCCATAAGTGGCAGTGGCACCGGCGACCTGCTGGATGAACTTGTAAAAAATCTTGAACCAATACCGGAAACTGAAGGTGAAGATGATATTCCACGTTTTGCCATTGTAGGCAGACCTAACGTAGGTAAATCTTCACTGGTAAACAGTCTTTTGGGAGAAGAGCGTAATATTGTAACACCTATTGCAGGCACTACACGTGATACCATCCTTACAAGGTACACCAAATTCGGCCACGACTTTTTTCTTATTGATACCGCCGGGCTGCGAAAAAAAGAAAAAGTAAAAGAAAATCTTGAATTTTATTCTGTGCTCCGCGCTGTACGAACCATAGAGTCTTCTGATGTTTGCCTGCTTATCCTCGATGCTTCCAGAGGAGTGGAGTCGCAGGATGTATCTATTTTTAATTTGATAAGGAAGAATAAAAAAGGGATAGTTGTGTTGGTGAATAAATGGGATTTGGTTGAAAAAGATACCCATACGGCAAAAGCGTTTGAGCAGGTGGTGAAAGAAAGATTTGAGCCTTTTGTAGATGTTCCTGTTATTTTTACTTCCGTGATAAATAAATTACGAATACATAAGGTGTTGGAAACGGCAGCTGAGGTTTATCAAAACCGGCGCCGACGCATTCCAACAGCAAAATTAAATGAAGTTATGCAACAGGCCATTGAAAATAATCATCCTCCTGCTGTAAAGGGGAAGTATGTTAGAATTAAATATGTAACACAAATTCCTTCTGTAACGCCTTCATTTGCTTTTTTCTGTAATTTGCCACAATATGTAAAAGATTCTTATCGGCGATACCTTGAAAACCAAATTCGGGCAGCCTTTAATTTTACAGGAGTTCCAATTCAAATTTATATGCGCAAAAAATAAATTCTTTTCATTTACGTTTTTTTAATAGCCTGTTTAAAGGAAAAATATTTTAGATTGTTTAATATCAGTTGCAAATGAAGGCACATATATTTCTGCTCACCCTTATTTTATTTACGGCCCTTGCGGGCACAGGCTGCGAAGAAATTAAATCGTATCCAAATACACCGGATATTGATTTTTCACGTTTCAATTACGATGATACCATTCTCATTTTTGAATTTGTAGATGGAGATGGAAACATTGGCCTTGATCCCACCGATGTTGATACACCTTTTAATATTGAGAGCAAATACTACCATAACCTGTTTTTAACCATCCTGGAGAAAGAAGAGGGGGTTTTTAATCCGGTAGAGATTGAAGATAGTACTTTTTACCGCATTCCCCGAATTCCTGAGCCTACAGGTCAGAATAAAGTTACCCGTGGTGATATTGAGCTGGATATGTCTATCTATGGCCTGTGGCCTGATACATTTCAGTTCAGGTTTTATATTGTTGACAGAGATTTAAATCACAGCGATACAGTTGTTTCCCCAGAATTGACATTTTCGGAAGCTTCCCCATAATCATTAATTCTTTTACGCAATTCCACTAGCATGGACGTCTTTTGTCCGGTGCTTTTAAGCTATTACGATTTGTCTTGTGGTGCACTATAAACAAAATGCCCACTGCAGCAGGAATATATGCTTAACCTCATATTCCGAAAGTCTGTGATTTGTGGTTATCATATACACTGGGAACTGCAAAGGGTTAAGCTATGAAAAACAACTAGCGCGCTTTTATAATGCGTGCTGATTTTCATGTGACTACCAAAACATAGCACATTCAAAAACAAATATTGAAACACCAACCTCTGATTTGCCACAGAATTAACACCAATAATCAAATCTGTTGAATCGGAAATATGTTACGCATTTATAAATGCCCGCCAGTGAGCGTACTGGTTTTGACGCCCACGTCCCTCTTACCTTACTTGTATGAAAAATCAGTTATTAAGTCTTAGCAACAAATTAAAGCTTTAATCCCATAAACAATACATCATCAACCTGTTCGTGGCCTGATTTCCACTGGTTAAACTGGTTCTTTACCTGTTCGTATTGCTGATCCATTGGCTGCTGATGAATTTCCCGCAGCATATTTTTCAATCTTACCATTTTGAACTTTTTACCCATGGGGCCGCCAAACTGATCGGGATATCCATCAGAGAACATATATACAGAGTCTCCTTTTGAAAGCTGGATGGATTCCTCATCAAACTCTTTCTCCTGCTGACTAAAATGCCCCCCGATTGTACTCCGGCTGC
>JBEPYD010000419.1:0-4198 GCA_041641575.1 Bacteroidales bacterium | reverse complement strand
GCAAAACAATTGTTGCAATGGAGCCTTGCAGCATCCTCCATGTTAAATGAAATTGTTGAATCGTTTGATGATCATTTTTCAAAGGAATTAAACGCGGTAAAAAAACATTGCGGGCAGGCATATATTGCCATAATGATAAGTAAAATATTAAAAGACAGCAAATTAATTTCCCGCAGGGCAGAGTATTTTTACAATGGCCCAGAAGAAAACCGGATTTTCCGAAGAAAAGTTCAGGAATATTATTCTCTCAGATGCCTGCCGCAGATTTTAGGTGCTGTTTATGACACCATTGAAAATGCGGAAAAAGTTGTAATGGACGAACTAAACTCTGTAAGCGATAACCCTATAGTTGATCTCGAAACGCAAAATGTTTATCATGGTGGAAATTTTCACGGCGATTATGTTTCACTGGAGATGGATAAACTAAAACTCGCGGTTACCCGTATTTCAATGCTATCGGAACGACAATTTGCCTTTATGTGCAATGCAAAATTAAATGAAAAGTTACCCCCGTTCATTAACCTGGGGAAATTAGGATTAAACCTTGGCATGCAGGGAGTACAGTTTACCGCTACATCAACGGTGGCAGAGAATCAAACCCTTTCCAATTCCATGTATGTGCACAGCATCACCACCAATAACGACAACCAGGACATCGTGAGTATGGGAACCAACTCTGCCATGCTTACAAAGCGGGTAATTAGTAACGCCTACACCGTTTTAGCCATACAGTTTATAGGGCTGATACAGGCTGTTGATTATCTTGATGTTTCTCCGAAACTAGCCGGATATACAGGGAAAATTTACCATCAAATGCGGGAATTGGTTCCAAAATTCATCGAGGACACTCCAAAATACGAAGAAATTGAAAAAATAACCGAATATTTGTTTACAACTGACCCGGGTAACCCACTGGATATATGATTAAAACAGCACTCATAACAGGCGCAAGCAGAGGAATTGGACGGGCCATTGCAATAAAACTGGCAGAAGATGGCTTCTATGTGCTCATCAATTATAACGCTTCAGAGCAGAAAGCCGCTGAAGTACTTTCACTTATTCAGAAAAATGGTGGAGATGGGGAGTTATTAAAATTTGATGTATCTGCACGCACGGAAATAAAAGAATCCATAAGTACTTGGACAGAAGGCCATCCGGAGCATCACATTGAGGTGTTGGTAAACAATGCAGGCATTACAAGCGACAACCTTATGGTTTTTATGTCTGATGATGAATGGGAAAAAGTTATCAATACCAACCAGCACGGATTTTATTATGTTACCAGGCAGGTACTACAAAACATGCTCGTAAATAAGAGTGGTAGCATTGTAAATATTGTTTCCTTATCCGGACAAAAAGGACAGGCAGGCCAGGTTAATTACGCGGCCTCCAAAGGGGCTGTTATAGCTGCTACAAAATCGCTCGCCGCAGAGGTAGGAAAGAAAAAAGTACGGGTAAATGCAGTGGCACCGGGGTTTATACATTCTGATATGACCATTGACATGGATGAAAGTACGCTAAAAAAGATGGTGCCCCTGAATCGTTTTGGCACCCCTGAAGAGGTGGCCGAAGTGGTTAGTTTCATAGCTTCAGCACGCGCTTCATACATTACCGGTGAAGTTATTTCGGTGAATGGTGGACTTTACAGTTAAAAAACGAACACATGCAACGAGTAGTAATCACAGGACTTGGAATCTACAGCACAATTGGCAAAAACCTTGATGAAGTAAAAGATTCTCTTTACCAGGGAAAATCAGGCATTGGAATTGATGATGCCCGAAAAGAACTGGGCTTTCGTTCATCACTCACGGGTATTCTTGAGCGGCCCAACCTAAAGGGATTGGTACCCCGCCGGGTACGCGTAGGCATCCCGGAACAGGGTGAATATGCATACATTGCCACCCTTGAAGCATTAAAAAATGCCGGCATAGAGCAGGATTACATGGACTCGCACGAGGTTGGAATTCTTTACGGTAACGACAGTTCTTCCATACCCGTAATTGAAACGGCAGACGCCATGCGCGCCAAAAAGGACACGGCACTCCTGGGTTCCGGAGCAATTTTTCAATCCATGAACAGCACCATTAGCATGAATCTCTCTGTTGCCTTTAAGCTCAGAGGCATCAATCTAACTGTAAGTGCTGCCTGTGCAAGCGGCTCACATGCCATTGGCCTTGGATATCATCTGATAAAAAGCGGATTGCAGCACATGATCATTTGTGGGGGTGCACAGGAAATAAATGCCCTTTCCATGGGTAGTTTTGATGGCTTAGGCGCTTTTTCCACCCGCGAAGCTGAGCCTCAAAAAGCATCAAGGCCTTTTGACAGAGACCGCGACGGACTGGTCCCCAGCGGGGGTGGTGCTACTCTTATTGTCGAATCATTGGAATCCGCAAAAGCCCGCGGGGCAAAAATCCTCGGAGAAATCGTGGGTTATGGCTTTTCTTCCAACGGTGATCATATCTCAGTCCCCAATGTGGAAGGCCCCGTCCGTTCGTTGGAAATGTGCCTTAAAGACAGTATTTTAGATGCCGCTGACATCGGTTACGTTAACGCGCATGCTACTTCAACCCCTGTGGGCGACGGCAACGAAGCTGAAGCTATCTATAAAATTTTTGGCGGAAAGGTGCCTGTATCGTCAACAAAATCGCTGACAGGTCACGAAATGTGGATGGGTGGTGCAAGCGAGGTGATTTATTCAATGCTAATGATGAATAATGACTTTCTGGCTCCGAATATCAATTTTGAAAATGCCGATGAACATTCAGCCAAACTAAACATCATTACAAAAACCGCAGAAAAGAAGATTAACAGCTTCTTATCTAACTCATTTGGTTTTGGGGGCACAAATTCATCTTTAATAATTAAGAAATTCTCTTAATTTATTATTTTTGCACCCAAACAATATATATTCGTATATGCAAAAAGATTACATTGTAGATAAAGTAAACGAATTTCTTATTGATGAGTTTGAGCTGGAAGCTGAGCAATTATCTCCTGATGCTCTTCTGAAAGACGACCTGGAGATTGAGAGTTTAGATTTTGTAGATATTGCAGTAATAATCGAAAAAGAGTTCGGGTTTAAAGTTGTAGGCGAAGAAATGGTGAATGTAAGAACCCTTGACGACCTTTATAACTATATACTCAGTAAAGTGAACCAGAATTAATGGCTTCATGGACAGGCAAAACGAAAGGGAATGTTCTTGGATATAAAATTTTTGTCCTTATCCTCAAGCACCTGAATATTCGTATTGCCTATTTTGTGTTACATTTTGTAACATTTTATTATTTCCTTTTTACAGATAAAGCATCCATTCGTTATTATTTCAGGGAAATACATCATTATTCTCCGCTCAAAAGTACCTTGTCCATATACCGGAACTTTCTGGTTTTTGGCAAAATACTTATTGACAGGGTGGCCATACTGGCAGGATTTTCAAAAAAATTTAGTTTCACCTTTGATGGTGAAGAATACCTGCACCAAATGGCCCGGGAGCATACCGGCGGCGTATTACTGGGCGCCCACATGGGAAACTGGGAAATTGCCGGTCAGCTTTTGCAGCGCATTGATGCAAAAGTGAATATTGTAATGTTTGATGGTGAGCAGCAAAATATCAAGCAATACTTAAACTCGGTAGTCAGTGAAAAGAAGATAGGCATCATATTTATCCAAAAAGATAATTTCAATTACCTGAAACAAATAGACCAGGCACTAAAAAACAAAGAGATGATTGCCATCCATGGAGACAGGGTGCTTCCTGGCAGCAGCAATACCGTTACCTGCAATTTTATGGGTAAACCGGCAGATTTCCCCACCGGCCCAATGTATTTGGCAAGCAAATACAAAGTCCCGGTTACATATGTATCCGCCGTAAAAGAAACCGCTACACATTATCATTTCTATGCCACGGAACCAAAAATATTCCCCTACCCCTCCAAGCTTTCTCAAAGAAAGCAGATGTTTAAGGAAATGGTAAGTGATTATGCTAAAAATCTTGAGAAAATGCTGTGGCAATATCCGCTGCAATGGTTCAACTATTACCAATTCTGGAAAACCCAATAATATGAATTACGGAAACGATAAAAAATCTGCCCTTCAGGCAAAATATGATGCCCAGAAGATTGCTTTTGGCCCCATCATGTTCCAGGCAGCACGCGCATTGCGAAACCTCAACATCCTGGAAACGCTGGAAAACCA
>JBEPYD010000418.1:0-4212 GCA_041641575.1 Bacteroidales bacterium | reverse complement strand
TTTAAAATCAAGTGCTTCAAAAATAAGCAGCACAATATCAATTACTTTTATAAATTCTTCTTCGAGCTGATCCGGACGGCAAAAAATATGCGCATCATCCTGTGTAAAGCCTCTTACTCTTGTAAGTCCATGTAGTTCACCACTTTGCTCGTACCGATAAACAGTGCCAAACTCAGCATATCGTACCGGAAGATCTTTATAGCTACGGGGCTTATACTTATATATTTCGCAATGATGCGGGCAGTTCATGGGTTTGAGCAGAAATTCCTCACCCGCGGCAGGTGTTTCAATGGGTTTAAAACTGTCCTCGCCATATTTTTCATAATGACCCGAAGTAACGTACAATTCTTTTTGCCCGATATGTGGAGATAAAACCTGCTCGTACTGGTATCGCTTTTGAACCCGCTTCAGGGCATTTTCCAGCCGTTCGCGAAGCTGTGTGCCTTTCGGAAGCCATAAGGGCAAACCCTGACCCACTTTTTGCGAAAAAGTGAAAAGTTCAAGTTCTTTGCCTATTTTTCGGTGGTCTCTTTCCTTAGCCTGCTCAAGCATCTCAAGGTATTCATCCAGCAAAGTTTTTTTCGGAAATGAAATTCCATAGATGCGTGTAAGTTGTTTTCTTTTTTCGTCACCGCGCCAATAGGCACCTGCAATGCTTAATAATTTAATGGCTTTTACCGGTGCGGAATTTACCAGGTGCGGTCCACGGCATAAGTCTGTAAAGTTTCCCTGCTCATAAAAAGTAATGGTACCATCTTCAAGCTCATTTATCAACTCCACCTTATACTCATCGCCTTTTTGAGAATAGAAATCCATGGCCTCCTGCTTGGAGACTTCTCTGCGAGCAAACTGGCTTTTTTGTCGGGCCAGTTCTGTCATTTTTTGTTCTATTTTGGGCAGGTCTGCATCGGTTATAGTAACCCCTTCAGGAGGATCAACATCATAATAAAAACCATTCTCAATACTGGGGCCAATACCGAATTTTATGCCCGGGTAAAGAGCTTCCAGGGCTTCTGCCAGCAAGTGGGCAGAGGAGTGCCAAAAAGCATGCTTGCCTTCCGGATCGTCCCATTTATGCAAATGAATGGAAGCATCCTGGAAAACAGGCCGGTGTGCATCCCATAATTCCCCGTTAACGGTGATTGCCAGCACCTGCGATGCCAGTGAATTACTAATGCTTTTAGCAATTTCTAAACCTGTTATCCCGGGTTCATATTGCCTTACTGAATTATCCGGTAATGTGATGTTTATCATGAAAATGTGGAACTTTTTTATTTAAGTGTGCAAAGATAGTGAATTAATGCTAAGAATGCAGGCAATCAAAGGAAAAGTAGCATACAAAGATGCATCAACAAAAAAGCCTCTGCAATTTGCAGAGGCTTTTTGTATTGTTTTGAACCCGATTAGTATCGCTCCATTGCAGAAAAGAAGAAATCAGATTCTATCACGGCATTTTCATCGCTGTCAGATCCGTGTACTGCATTGTTTTGCATGGACTCAGCATATAATTTACGTATGGTTCCTTCGTCAGCATTTTCAGGGTTGGTGGCTCCTATCAGTTTGCGGTAATCTTCCACGGCATTTTCTTTTTTAAGAACAGCGGCTACAATAGGGCCTGAAGTCATAAATTCCACCAGTGAGCCGAAAAATGGTTTCTCTTTGTGCACAGCGTAAAATGCTTCTGCTTGCTCTGTGGATAGTTTTACATACTTCATGGCTATAATTTTAAAACCTCCCTCATTAATTTTTTGGATGATTTGTCCGATGTACTGATTTTTGATCGCATCGGGTTTAATCATGGTAAATGTTATTTTTCCGTTCATTGTTGAAATATTTATTTGTTTATATGTAATACATAATAAAATAATATCAGGGCTTAGTTGCCTCATTTCTAAAAGCAAGGCTTGTTTTCCTGTATTTGTTTGATGCGGCGAAAATACAAAAACTTTTCCAAGCAGGTAAAAGCAGGGAAATTAATTTTTATATTTGAGAGATATTAAACGATAAATATGCATATTTCATTAGACAAAATACCAGAACGATTATCCCGTTTATTATTACATGAGCAGAAAAAAATTCTGGTAATCTCACACCTTAACCCGGATGGAGATGCCATTGGTTCTGTGCTGGCTTTTTACCATTTTCTTTCTAAGAGAGGTCACCAGGTAACGCCTATGCTGCCAAATGAATACCCTGAATTTTTGAAATGGATGCCCGGAAATGATAAAATTTTCGTGTTTAGCAAGAACAGACCCCTTGGTGCAAAAGTAATTCAGCAGGCTGACATTATTTGTTGCCTTGATTTTAATCATCTTAGTCGAACGGGGGATGATGTGGAAAAATTATTGAATGAAACAAATGTGATAAAGCTGATGATTGACCATCACCCTGGGCCGGATGACTTTGCGGAATTTATGGTGTCAGATACCTCTGTATCAAGCACGGCAGAGCTGGTTTTTAACTTTATTGCTGCATTAAATGCCGCGCAGGAAATGGACAAGGATATAGCATCGTGTATCTACACAGGAATAATGACAGATACAGGATGCTTTAGTTTCAACTCATCAAACGCCAGTACATTTCAGGTAGTGGGTGAGCTACTGAGGTTACAGATTGAAAAGGATAAGATTTATTCGCTTGTTTATGATAATTATTCTGAATCGCGAATGCGACTAATGGGGTACAGCCTTAATAAAAAAATGGTTTTATTACAGAATTATCACACAGCATATATTGCACTAACAGTATCGGAACTAGAGGAATTTAATTTTGCCATTGGTGATACTGAAGGGTTTGTAAATTTACCTTTTTCTATTTCAGGCATTAAGTTTACTGCCTTATTTGTAGAAAAATCCGATCATATAAAACTATCATTCAGGTCGAAAGGGAGTAGTTTCTCAGTAAATGAATTTTCCCGGGCACATTTTGAGGGTGGGGGGCATACGAATGCTGCAGGAGGCAGATCCTCACTTCCCCTGAACGAAGCTATTGAAAAATTTGAAAATTTACTTGATCAATATGAAGAAAAGCTTGCAGAAAAAGATTATTAATATTTTTATTCCCGGTTTTTGCTTTCTACTGGCCAATTGCACCTACAATCCCCCTCCGGCACAGGAGAAATCTCCTTCACAAAAAGAGGTGGATATGGTAAAGGTAAATGAATATCTTACTGTGCAGGACCGGCGTTTGATTGAAAAATACATTCAACGTGCCGGATGGGATATGAAAGAAACAGAAACAGGACTCTGGTATACCATACATGACAATGGTAAAGGAGAAAAAGCCCGCAAAGGGATGGTTGCCACCCTGGATTATGAGACACGCTTGCTCGATGGAACTTTGGTGTATTCTTCCGAAAATCTTGGTTACAAAACATTTAAATTAGGTCAGGGAGGCGTGGAAACAGGTCTCGAGGAGGGACTGTTGCTGCTGGAGGAAGGCGATAGTGCCACCTTTATTCTTGCACCACACCTGGCACATGGTTTAATCGGTGATCAAAAGAAAATACCTCCCAGGGCTGCACTTATCTACCACGTTCGATTACGTGATCTTAAATAATTCTAAAAACAAACAGATATGCATATGGCAAAGCCAGTACTTCCATCCTTGCTTTTTATACTCCTGATTTTTTTTACTTGTTGTGAGGCAGAAAAATACCCCGGTTATTCAAAGAAATCAGAGGGCATCTACTACCAGTTGTTAACGCTGGGTGATACTGTGGATACCCCCTCACCCGGGGATTATGTTACGGTTGATCTGGTATATGCCACCATGGATGATTCTGTTTTTTTTGAAGGCAGACGGAAGTTTAAATTATCAGCTCCTGCCTTTACGGGATCTGTTGATGAATGTTTTGCAATGCTGTCTTCGCAGGAAAGTGCCCGGTTTATCATAGATGCGCATAAATTTTTCACGCTTACGTTGGAAAGTACGCTTCCTGCATTTATTGATTCCGGAACACCAATGAAAATGGAAATTGAAATGCTCGATATTCAGAGTGAAAGTGAATATCAAAAAGAAAAGGAAGCTTTTGTTAACTGGATAGAAGATTTTGGTGATTATGAGCAGGTGATTTTAAAACAATATTTAAAAAACAGTGAATTACCTGTGGAAAACCTCAAAAACGGTCTTTATTACTTAAATCTTAGATCCGGTAATGGCAAAAAAGTGGAAAAAGGGGATACGGTAATTGTGCATTATGAGGGCCGGTTT
>JBEPYD010000417.1:2412-4233 GCA_041641575.1 Bacteroidales bacterium | reverse complement strand
TTTTCCGCTTCATGCTTTTCAATTTCATTCTGTGTGGCATTTGGCATGGCAACGTCACATTTAATGCCCCATGGGCGTTCACCTTCAAAATATTCACATTTAAACTCCTCAGCATACTCTTTTATCCTGCCACGCCGGTTATTCTTCAATTCAAATACAAACCGGAGCTTTTCGTCATTGATGCCTTCCGGATCATGTATAAAACCAGATGAATCCGATAAGGTAATTACCTTGCCTCCCAGCTCATTGATTTTTTGCGCTGCATATTGTGCCACATTTCCGGAACCTGAAATGGCCACAACTTTTCCTTTGATACTGTCATTTTTTGTGGCCAGCATTTCCTGGGCAAAATAAACAGCTCCGTATCCGGTAGCTTCCGGGCGGATTAGACTGCCACCCCATTCAAGTCCTTTCCCAGTGAGCACACCTGTAAACTCATTGCGCAGGCGTTTATACTGACCAAACAGGAAGCCTATTTCCCTGCCACCCACGCCAATATCGCCGGCAGGCACATCAGTATCCGGGCCAATATGCCGCTGCAATTCACTCATGAAACTCTGGCAAAATTTCATTACTTCATTGTCTGATTTGCCTTTGGGATCAAAATCAGAACCTCCTTTTCCTCCTCCCATGGGCAAAGTAGTGAGGCTGTTTTTAAACACCTGCTCAAAAGCCAGGAACTTTAAAATTCCCAGATTTACGGTTGGATGAAAACGCAAACCTCCTTTATAAGGCCCGATGGCGCTGTTCATTTCAATACGAAAACCACGGTTAACCTCAATTTCTCCTTTGTCGTTGAGCCAGGGAATACGAAACATCACCACCCTTTCCGGCTCGGCAATACGCTCTAAAATTTTGGCATGTTTGTATTTGGGGTTTTCTTCAATAAAAGGAACCAAAGATTCTGCTACTTCCTGCACTGCCTGATGAAATTCAGGTTCAGAAGGGTTTTTAGCAGTAATTTTGTTCATGAATTGTTGCACACGTTCATCCATGATAAATAGATTTAAGGTTAACATCCCGGTTAAAGGTAACAATATGTAAGCAAGCTCATCTCATATTGCATTACATTAACCAAACTTACTTAAAATTTAGCTGAATGAGGAACAAGTAAATATATTCTATAACAGGAAGTTGTTCTTAAACCTAAAATCTGCAAGTAAATTCAGTTACAAATGCAAACTTCTTACCTTTAAAGCCAATGATCGTTCAGGTCGTTTCACCCAGGTTTAGGCTATGCATGTGATGCTCTTCAATGCGCTTGCATGTAGTAATCCATAAACGGCTTTCGCATAAAGATTACATGTTAAAATAAACCAATAAAATGTGGGAAATATCGGTGACACGTATATTTTTAAATTGTTTCATTCACAAAAATTTCCTGTTAATGATCGCAGTAATGGCAGGTCAGGTAAGATTTAAGCTGCCCTTTCAGGGCGCTGGTCTGTTCCAATGATTGGATCCTGAGGTGATACCTCAGGCTGAAATAAGCTGGGCTTTCAGCCCAAACATCAAAAAAATTGAAGTATTTAGCCAAATGATCTTTTATACAGGATGGTATAATTAATGTTCAGAAACTCAAAAACAAGTCTTAGCAGGATCCCCCTCATGAAATTGATTTTCCGGGGCTGTTGTGGGAATTGCAATTTCAACGCAAAGTTTTTAAATCGTCCTGAAATGACAACTTAATTCAGCCTAAAGGCAACGCCTTAGGTAAAAATGAAGGTGAGATTTTCCTCGCCCTGTAAGGGCAGGTTAAATAAGGAGTAGCGTATTTTAGAAAACCGGGATGGTGCATTTACGCCATCCTGAGGTGTTGAG
>JBEPYD010000417.1:0-2312 GCA_041641575.1 Bacteroidales bacterium | reverse complement strand
CCTAAAGGCAACGCCTTAGGTAAAAATGAAGGTGAGATTTTCCTCGCCCTGTAAGGGCAGGTTAAATAAGGAGTAGCGTATTTTAGAAAACCGGGATGGTGCATTTACGCCATCCTGAGGTGTTGAGCAAGCGATGAAAGTACTCTGCAAAGGTACTTGCCTCAGGCTGAGATGAGCTGGGCTTTCAGCCCGAAAACCAAAAAAATTGAAGTATTTAGCCAAATGATCTTTTATACAGGATGGTATAATTAATGTTCAGAAACTCAAAAACAAGTCTTAGCAGGATCCCCCTCATGAGGTTGATTTTCCGGGGCTGTTGTGGGAATTGCAATTTCAACGCAAAAGTTATTAAATCGTCCTGAAAGGACAACTTAATTCAGCCTAAAGGCAACGCCTTAGGTAAAAATGAAGGTGAGATTTTCCTCGCCCTGTAAGGGCAGGTTAAATAAGGAGTAGCGTATTTTAGAAAACCGGGATGGTGCATTTACGCCATCCTGAGGTGTTGAGAAAGCGCTGAAGCTACTCTGCAAAGGTACTGGCCTCAGGCTAAAGTAAACCCTGCTTATATCAATGAGCATTTTATGGCAGGGAAAAAGTTGCGGTTATCTTGAAACCATATATTACCTTTTTCATATCATTTTATAACGCCTTCCGGGCAGACTTTTAATTAAACCTTCAAATTCCAAATTGAGCAAGGTGGAAGATACTTTAGGAACTGGAATTTTTGTAGCCAGACAAATCTGATCTATTTCCATTTCGCCTTTTTCTTTAAGCATTTCATAAATTTGTTTCTCTTCTCCTTCCAGTTCCACAAATATTTGCTTTTGAATGGCCTTTTGCTTTGATGTATTCTCCCATCCCATAATATATTCCAAATCTTTCCATGATTCTATAAGTGCGGCTTTATGAGTCTTAATAAGTCTATTGCAACCGGCAGAATAGGTGTCTCCTATTTTACCCGGAACTGCAAAAACATCGCGGCTATAAGAGTTGGCTAAATCGGCGGTTATCAATGCCCCGCCCTTTTCACCAGATTCCACAACAATGGTGGCATCGGCCATACCTGCAATAATGCGGTTCCTGCGGGCAAAATTAGGTTTATCGGCCCAGATATCTGATACAAAATCTGTTACCAGTCCTCCATTGGCAACCATTTGTGTGGCATATTTCCGGTGGACTTTAGGATAAATGGTACCCAAACCATGAGCCAGCACACCCAGCGTAGGTATATTTTTCGCCAAAGCTGCTTTATGTGCCATAATATCTATGCCATAAGCCAGTCCGCTCACAATCAACGGGTGGTGATTGTTGTTTGCCAAATCCTCCATCAAACGCTGGCAAAAAATTTCACCATAGCTTGTGGCTTTGCGGGTGCCAACAATGCTTATTACTTTTGGATTATTTAAATCGGCGCCACCTTTATAAAAGAGCAACAGCGGTGCGTCGGGGCAATTTTTTAAGCGGTAGGGATATTCGTCATCAAGGTAAAACAGCACCTTAATATTATGCTTTTTTACAAATTCTACTTCCCGCTCTGCTCTTTTAATAACATCTGCACCAGAGATTTTATTTGCCAGTCCTTTACCAATACCCGGAATTTTCTGTAGAGCGCCTGTTTTTACTTGAAATACCTCTTCAATACCTCCTGCATATGCAATTAGTTTTCTGGCGTTTACACCGCCAACCCCTGGTAGAATGCTTAAAGCAATTTTATATAATAGTTTATCATCCATCCTGTATTATTCTGCAACTAATAAAGGTGTGTTTAATTCAACCAATTTTCTGTATATCATTTCTTTTTCATTACCTAACCGGGTTGATGATAATCGGTAAGCATTTTTTATGTTTCCTGCATAGAACCTCCTTATCCAGGGAAAAGCTGATAATGCGGCATCTAAAGGGGCGTATTGGTTATACAATACAACAAACAGGGCTACTGCAGCAGCATTTAGTGAAAGCGAATGTATGCCCTTAACGGGATGCCCGGCAATTACCTGTCCGCTTCCCGGGATAAAAATACTAAACCACTTTGCACGCTTTGGGTTATACCTTTTTTCAGCTCTTTCAAGCTGGGTAAACAAATAAGCGATTTGTGTTTTTACTGTATCATTGGCATGTGCCAGCATAAAATTGCTCTGTGAAACAGGATAATACCCCATTTGAAAATAGGCAATTCCCTGGTAAACCAACTTTTTTGCCTGCTCATTTGTACCTTCCGGTAATGGCAATTCCAAAAGTGTTGTAATGGCTTTATTATATTCTTCCAATTGAAGATAAATAAAAGCTTTTTGCAGAATATAATCCTGGTAAAG
>JBEPYD010000416.1:0-4249 GCA_041641575.1 Bacteroidales bacterium | reverse complement strand
GCCGATAAATCCATTTATAATGTAAAGGTTTTGGGAAAGGGGCTTATTGAAAACAAAGCAGCCACTAATATTGAAAATCTGCTGAATACCGAGCTGGGCATACGCATTACACAGGATGCCAGCCTGGGCAGTGGCATCAGTCTGCAGGGGCTTTCAGGCGAGCATGTAAAAATTCTGGTGGATGGCGTGCCGCTTATCGGACGCCAAAATGGTATTCTGGACCTGGGGCAGCTCAGTATTTACAACGTAGACCATATTGAAATTGTAGAAGGCCCTATGTCGGTTATTTATGGTAGTAATGCCCTGGCAGGTGCTATTAACATAATTACCAAAAAAGACATTCGAAGCAAATTTTCAGCACGTGCAGGAGCGTATTATGAAACTGTTGGCAGATACAATGCAAATGCTTCTTTCAACGCAAACCGGCACCGGCATACCCTTAATATTTCCGGAGCAAGGGAATTTTTTCAAGGCTTTGATCCGGCAAAGAATAAACCTTACTGGCAGCGCAGTATGTTGTGGAACCCGAAATTGCAATACAAGGCAAATGCAGATTACCTGTACCGGGCACCCAATCTGAAAATAGGTCTCAGCTCAGCCTATTTTCATGAGGAATTGAGGAATTATGGCGATCTGCAGTACCGTACATATGAAATTGCATTTGACGATTTTCATTTTACAAAACGATGGATTAATTCGATGGATGCCACTATTTCCACAGGCACAAGATCGCGGCTGGATGTTCTCACCTCCTTTTCATCCTATGCCAAAGAGAAAAAAACCTATGTCAAAAATCTTGCAGAAATGAGTCGTGTATTAGCCACGCCTTCTCTTCAGGATACCACTACATTCAACAGTATTGGTTTTCGCGCTACTTATGTATTTGAATTGAGTCACAGATTCATGTCGCAGGCGGGTACTGATGTGAATTATGAATATGGTGAAGGCAAGAGACTTGAGGGCAGAAAAGAAATTGGAGATTACGCTGGATTTGTAAACCTTAATTATAATCCGCTGGAAGTACTTAAATTTCAAGGTGGGCTAAGGTTTATTTACAATACAAGTTATGAGGCTCCGGTTGTATATTCACTTAGCACAAGGGCGGAGCCATTTGATAAGTTTATTGTCCGTGCCTCTTTCGGGAAAGGCTTTAGATCCCCTTCTCTAAAGGAACTCTGGCTTGAATTTAACGATATCAATCATAATATTTTCGGGAATCAGGATCTTAAAGCGGAATATTCTTCCAACATGATTTTAAATCTTCAATATTCGCTTGGTTTTGGTAATAGCAATATTGAGTTTGAAAGCAACTTCTTTTATAACCGCATCCAGGAAAAGATTGATTTTGTTTTTGATAAAACTGATCCTACGCGCGCTCAATACATCAATATTCCGGGAGGTGATTATCAAACGGCAGGCTTTCAGCTTAAAACCACGTATAAATTGCATCCGCGTTTTACGCTCAGTGCTGGCTATGGTGAAACAGGCCTCTCAAAGTTATACGACCTTCAAAGCCTTGCGTGGTCACCCGATGCCACTGTAAATTTTAATTATAAAAATCTGAAATACCAATTTTCATTGGCAGGTTACTATAAATACACGGGCAGGGTATTTAATTACAGGGGAACCTTTTTTGAAGGTGAAGGGGTAACGGATATAGAGGAATTTTACATTGACGAATTTCACATGCTGGATTTCACCCTGTCACGACCCTTTTTTAACAGTACCCTGGATGTTGCACTTGGAGTAAAAAACGTACTTGATGTACAGAATATATTATCTACAGGCTCCGGAGCAATTCATGGTGGCGGAGGCGGAAATTCCTCTCCCGTGGCTTATGGCAGGACCTGGTTTATGCAGATATCATATAATTTCATAAATTATTAAGAATGGGAAAATTATCCTTTAAAATACCAAATTTTAAAATTATATGGTCATTTGTCCTGATTTCTTTTGTGTTGTCATCCTGCTTTAAGGAGGATGAGCAGGTGCCTGCCTACAGTTTTTACGGAGAGACCTATGAAGCAGCACTATCCATTTATGATTATCAAATATTTTTTGATCTTGAAAGCAATACCACCGCTGGGGTAAATGAAATAGTAGACTGGCAACTGGCTTTTCAGTCAGATTATGAGGGAAAGGAAATACGTATAAATGGTGGTGATAACCTGGCCATTGCAACCACATCTTCAAAGCAGTTTGATTCTATTTTTCCTGCAAAATCTACAAACTATACCTGGTTATTTGACAGGGCCAGTGGAAACCCTGACTCAACTGCAGTAGGAGAGTGGTTTGATACTGAAGAAGGAACCAGCGACAGTATTGTATATATCCTTGGGCAAAACGATGGCACTTTTTATAATGGATTTGCCAAGTTGCAGTTTTTCCCTTTTGGTAACGATGCTTATATCATTAAAGTTGGGGACCTGGATTCCCCAAAAGGGAGATCGGATACAGTTTTTAAAAACAACCTTGTTAATTATGTAACTTACAATATTCATCAGATGGAAGTTGCAGATATTGAGCCTCCAAGAAATGAATGGGATTTACTCCTTACCCAATATTCCGATATATTATTTACAGAGGATGGAATACCCACCCCCTATTCGGTTAGGGGAGTGCTTTTAAATCCTTATCAGACAAGCGCCCTCGTTTTAAAATTGGAAGATCCTACTTATTTTGACAGCATTAATCTTCCTTTTGCCCTTTCCCAAAACTTTTCTGATGCATTGAATACCATTGGCTACGATTGGAAATCAGTAGAAATAAATGAGAACCAGAATACGGCACTTTATGGCATACGCCAAAATATTATCTATCTTGTAAAAACAGCACAAAACAATTATTTTAAATTACGTTTTATCGGATATAATAATGAGGTGGGAGAGCGGGGATACCCTGCTTTTGAATTTGCCTTACTGGAATGAGCCTTTGCATTTATTTGAAGTTCGAAATTCAACTTTCCAGATTTAGGGAACAACAATTTTTATTACATTTACAGGCATGGAAACAGTCAATAAAAATTATTCGAATTTACAAAGAAAGGGATTAATTCATGCAATCATTGTTTCTTTGCTGCTGATGTATGTAACCATTCTACCCATTCTCATGGTCCCCGAAGGAGGCAATCTTACCAAAATACTTTTTGTAAGCCCTGCCATAGGGTTATTACTTGTTGTTCTGCTACTGCTGAAATTCAACATCATTCGGCTCGTCCTGGTAGTATGCCTTACCATTCTTTCCTCTTTAATGGTATTTCTATCTGTTTACAGTTCAGTAGTTCGAACGATATCTGAGGAAAGGTTTGCGATAAATTTTCTTTTATTTTCCGGAACACTTGCCGCAGTGGGTAGTTTGTTATTGCTTATTTATTCCAAACCCTTGCAATATTACCTTTATTCAAACCGTAAGGCTTCATAATTTTTTTTTATGGGGAAAGAAAAAACCCCGTCCTTTTGGGAGCGGGGTATGTTTTTTAACCTAAATAAGCCTTTAAATGCTTGCATCTGGAAGTCTGTCGTAATCTTCGTATGGCTTTTTCTTTTATCTGCCTTACGCGTTCGCGGGTAAGGCCAAAATGTTCGCCAATTTCTTCAAGTGTCATTTCCTGTGCACCAATACCAAAGAACAGTTTCACAATATCACGTTCACGATCGGTAAGTGTGGTAAGTGCCCGGTCAATTTCTTTGCAAAGTGATTCTTTTACAAGGGTTAGGTCGGCAATGGGGCTGTCATCATTTACCATTACGTCGAGCAGGCTGTTGTCTTCACCATCAACAAAAGGAGCATCCACAGAAACATGTCGTCCGGATATCCGCAAGGTATCGGAAACTTTGTCTTTGGGTAATTCCATAACATCAGCGAGCTCTTCCGGCGAGGGTGTACGCTCGTTTTCCTGCTCAAATTTCGAAAATGCTTTGTTGATTTTGTTAAGTGAACCTACCTGATTTAAAGGCAGTCTTACAATTCGCGATTGTTCGGCAAGTGCCTGCAAAATCGATTGCCTGATCCACCACACAGCATAGCTGATAAATTTAAACCCACGGGTTTCATCAAACTTTTCTGCCGCTTTAATCAACCCAAGATTTCCTTCGTTTATCAAGTCAGGCAGGCTTAATCCCTGATTTTGGTATTGTTTTGCAACTGAAACAACAAACCTGAGGTTTGCGCGGGTAAGCTTTTCCAAGGCTATTCTATCCCCTTTTTTTATTCTTTGGGCCAGTTCCACCTCTTCTTCAACTGATATAAG
>JBEPYD010000415.1:0-4289 GCA_041641575.1 Bacteroidales bacterium | reverse complement strand
CTGATTCCTGTTGATCAGTACAATGAATATTATAATTTCCGGCCAAACATTGCAATTCCTGCCGATGGCAGCAGAAAGTATATAAATTTAGACACAACGCTTTCAATAGAGAACCAGGTAGGCCTGCATCCTGATATTGCGGACTTTAAAAAGATGTATGAACAGGGGCAGGCAGCCATCGTGCAAAATGTTGGTTATGCCGATATGAACCTCTCGCACTTTCGCGGGCGCGATGTGATGTTTATGGGTGGCGATGCATCTGATAACTTTGCTTCCGGATGGATGGGCCGTTTTTTGAATGAAGAATATCCGGGTTACCCCGATGCATATCCTTCGGCAAACATGCCAGATCCGGTAGCCATTGAAATAGGCAATGCCATGTCGCTGGCTTTTCATCGCGATAATGGAATTCCCATTGGGTTTAATGTTCAAAGTCCGCAGGCGTTTTATGATCTGATCACCAATGTTGGTGTTGATCCGCCCATAAAATTCCCTGACAGCCATGCCGGCGATGAATTGCGGTATCTGATGGAGTTCGAGAAAAAGTCCAATCAGTATGCCGGTCGTCTTAAAGAAGTATACGAGCAAGGCAGCAATTCATCTGTGGTGTATCCTACCACCTATCCGCTGAATGCTCCTGCTTCATCGCTGAATAATCCGCTCAGCGGACAGTTGAAGCTTATTGCCCGCTTGCTCGCTGGAGGAGCAAAAACAAGGGTATTCCTTTGCCGCATCGGTGGTTTTGATACCCATGGAGACCAGGTTGAGGCTTATGATTCCACATTGGGAAAACATGCGGCACTTATGTATCATCTTTTTTCTGCCACAAAAGCTTTTCACGATGATTTAAACCAGCTTGGGCTGGGAGATAAAGTACTGAGCCTAACGTTTACTGAGTTTGGAAGGCGTGTATATTCAAATGCCAGTTATGGCACAGATCATGGTACAGCCACACCTGTTTTTTTATTTGGCAACGGCCTTGTACCGGGAGTACATGGCACCAATCCTGATTTATCAGATTTACGGGGAGGAAATCTGAAATATGCCATTGATTACCGCCAGATTTATACCTCTATTGTAAATGACTGGTTCCAGGCATCACCGGAAGGTTTAAATGCAGCCGGTTTTACTGATTGGATGGATAGCCGCATACCACTTTTCGGAAGCTCAGTTGGAATAAATTCCGGGAAAATGGGCAATTCCATTAATGTTTTTCCAAACCCGGCTTCAGACTACTTGCATGTTCAGTTTTACAGCAACAAACAAGTGTTTGTAAATAAAATATGCATTACCGACATCAGGGGCAGCTTGTTGAAAGTTAAGGAATTATCGCACCCTGTTCATTCCTTTGAACGGGTTTCCATAGATGTACATAATTTACCTGTTGGTAATTATCTGATACAGATATATTCCGGAGAAGGCCATCCTGTTACTCGTAAATTTGTTGTAAAAAGATAGGCAGAAATAATTAAAGTGCCCTCGCGGGCAATTTCACCATACTAATCCGGGGAAGATAATTGGCATATTGCACCTGCATTAATACCAACAGCCCATTATCAGAGGTTTTTATCACACGCCGTATTTCAGATGGGTAATGCTGATCTACAGGTATTATTTTTCCCAGCTTGTATTCCGGAGCTGTGAATACAAATAGTTCAGGATTGCCATTGCCATTATTTATGCCCATAACCAGTTTTTCAGGAGCTTCGTTTGTTGGATATCTTACGGCATCTACTGTCTTTTCAGCCATAATTTCAGGGAAATACGTTCCGGTAAGGTTGTCAATATTTAAGAATGTTTTTGTTTCAGGTGTTTTAATAGAAGGAACATAATATTTGTCTGTATGCACAAAACTCAGGAATAAGGCTGTATCTGAGACTTGTTGAGCAGCAGAAATAAAACCCGAAAGCTGATAACCGTTTATTTTTCCGGATATTTTACCATCATTGGCATTGAGGTAATGCATCGAGAGGGTATAGTTTGAGAAACAATTCACCAGGTAAAGCTCTTCTCCGCCAAATGAAACAGATTCACTAAAAAATGCATAATTTTTTTGTTGCCTGATATAATTGAAAATATTCACTTCCATAATATCTTCATCTGTACCCACCGGGAATGATTGCTTCCACTGCGGCTGCAACATCTGGTTGAGCTTTAGTATATCTGTTTGATTACCAAAACGATTGTAAGATGTGATTAAAACTTCATTATTATTAACCACGGATACGTGCAGTGGAATTTGGATATCGTAATCGGCAAATTCCGAAATGGCACCTGCCTCCACATCAACTTTAAGGGCACATGCCTGTTGGTTTGCTTTCATACAAAAGATGTAGAGGTTGCCATTTACATTGGCAATTTTTTTTGCCGGTCCGTAGTACGAAGGATCTACCTCAAGCTGCCAGTCAGGATTGCCGGCAGCATTCAGTTTTAGCAGATGAACGCGTGGATAAACGTTGGCAAGGCTGTCGGTAAGGGCGGAGAGAACAAGATACCCCTCATTATCCGGTATTTCTGCTACATCCAGGGGGTATAAGGCTGCATCTCCATTATTCAGGGTGTAAATCTGCTGAAAATTATCATTCTCCGGTGTGTCGTTTTTAAAGACCTCACATGAGGCACAAGCTAAAATTATTACGAGGATAAACCAGAAGGAGTGGAATTTAAGACTCTTATGCATGTTCATTTTTTATTTTTCCTGTTGCACATTGAAGCAAATAAGGCCCCCTTTTTTTTTGTCTGAATCAATTTTCAATAATATTTTCAGGGTAATGGAAGGGCTGTGAAATTTTTGGTTGGCCACCGAGGTAATACCGCCTGAGGCCTGGTAACGGTTTTCGGAACTGGCCGGGTTATTAAGAAGAAAAATCATACGCGCATCCACACCAATTAAAAAACTGCTGAATTCATACATTACCCCGATTCCTCCCAGCAAGTCAACGCGTGATTTTACAAGGGCTTCAGATAACGTATTTTCGCTGTTGTTTACTGTAGTACGCTCGCTGCCATCGGGCAGTGTTGTGCTAATGGTTTCCACCACGCGGCTGCCTGACGTTGACATAAACCCATAGCTGGCACCAAAAAATGCATAGGGTTGCCATGTGTTTGTTCTGTTCCAGTATTTTATAGAAACCGGGAAGCGGTAATACTGGGCAGATGTTGAAATTTCACGGCTAAGCGTAAAGGACGTGTTTCCCTCTATTATCTCTTCCGTTGTATAAAGTGTACGTTGGTTAAATTGCTGCGGAGCTATTTCTACAGCCAGGGTTTCATTTATGGGTTTTAGAAAGTTGATGCCAAAATGGTAACCAATATTACCTGTAAATGCTCCGCGGCTGATGTCAGTGCCTCCATCGTTGCTTAAATTTGCCACGGAAATACTAGAAACACCCGGCTCAAAAAGCGAATAGTTTATCCCACCATGTACACCAAAAAGCATGGCATTTTTGGAACCGGGTTGTGCCTGCAGGCCAGTAGCTACAGCCAAAAGTAGGGTGAACGCACAAAATATTTTATGAGAAAAGCGCATACCAGGGATTGCTATGAGGTTTTTTATATGTGTAACGCCTACAAATATAACCGGATATTTTAAATAAATACCTGTTTGTCTTTAATTATTCTATAAACGAAAAATATTCGAAATGCTTGCAGGAAATTCAAAGAAATTGACATTTGATGTCATAATTTTCCTTCTTCCCTTGCCTCATTGACAATAAAATTCAACCAGTTATTAATGGGAAGTAATGCAGAGAAAGTTGTTTTAACTTCATCCAAAAATTTGGCAGAGGTAACAATCTCATCCGAAACATGCTTCATTACCGCATAATTTTTATACCTGAGCCATTCAATGTGCTCCCAGTCTTTCGGAAAGCCTTTGGGGGCTGTTTTTAGTTTATCTGTATCGGTAAAATTTCCGAAATGCTTTCTGAAATTTTTGTGATTTACCATGGCGAGAAAATCATCAGGGTTATAGTAAATTTCATTCCTGATAGCTTTGAGCTCAGCAGGCGTGGGCATGTATTTACCTCCCGCCAGAAAAGATTTGGAGGGCTCAATATGCACATAATAGCCGGCATAACTACTTTTTCTGCCGCCCGGGGCAATATATGCGCCAAAGTTTGTTTTGTATGGCGATTTATCCGGTGAAAACCGAATATCTCTGTTGATCCGGAAAATACATTCGGAGGGCTGTGGATTTCCAACGTCCGGATCGAGCTTTTGCACAAGTCCTGTTACAGCACTTACAAGAGCTATAAAATCCTGCCGGCTTTCCTGATACCAGTTTTTGT
>JBEPYD010000414.1:0-4296 GCA_041641575.1 Bacteroidales bacterium | reverse complement strand
ATGCCAATTCCAAAGATGTGGGTATTCTGGTTTGGTATAATTCGGGAGGTCCGCACAATGTGGTAACCGAACAGCCCCGCAATATTATGAATGTTGATTCCCTTCGCAAGCAGGAATTTAAAAAGTTACAGGACTGGGGTGTCCGTGGTGTAAAGGTTGATTTCTTTCAGAGTGATAAACCATGCATCATTAACCTATACCACGATATTCTGAAAGATGCAGCTGAACATGAAATTATGGTAAACTTCCATGGTTCAACCCTGCCCTGGGGCTGGCGAAGAACTTATCCGAATCTGTTAACAATGGAATCTGTAAAAGGTGGTGAAGTATATAAATTTGGCAAAGACTATCCTGATTATGCAGCCAAACATAACACCATACTGGTATTCACACGCAATATTGTGGGTCCAATGGATTATACACCAGTTACTTTCTCAGATGTTACCTACCCTCATAAAACCACAAATGCACATGAGCTTGCACTGGCCGTGTTGTTTGAATCCGGTATTCAGCATTTTGCTGATCATTATAATTCTTACTTGCAACAACCCGAATATGTAATTGATTACCTTAAGGAAGTTCCTGTTGTTTGGGACGAAACAAGGCTTATTGATGGCTATCCCGGAGAATTTGCAGTGGTGGCACGCAGGAAGGGTAATGCATGGTATGTAAGCGGCATCAATGGACTTAACGAGGCCAAATCAATTTCTGTTCCGCTGAATTTCCTTTCCGAAAGTTCATTTACCATCAGTCTTATTAAAGATGGTGAAACCAGCCGGTCGTTTGCACAGGAAATGATGGAAATGGATGCACAGGGCACCCTAACTGTTGATATGCTCCCGCAAGGAGGCTTTTCTGCTGTTCTGATGCCCCAATAACCTTTTGGTTTTTGTGGAATTCATGTCCGTCTCTAAAGTCCGATTTCTGCGTTATACCAAATGTAAAAACAGACATCTACTGCAGTAAACTCCTTGTTTTGCAAACTGCGCAAGCCCCGCTTGATTTGCGATGCCTTTGATAAATATAAATCGCAGAATCCGCCTCGGTCGGATTGAACATATAGATTTCGAGCAGTTACGCAGAAGTTGGAATTTTTAGAGCAAACACTATTTATATATTCTTGTTGGACATTTAAAAGTGCTTCAAAAAAGATAGTTGTATATTTGCGGTAATTATATCACATTAAAATACTTAAAAAAAAGTGAAGACCATTACCTTAATAGCCTCTGTCATAGTAACGCTGGCACTTGCGAGTTATTCCATTGGAATACTTACTGAACAATTTAAAAAGCTGCTGACACCCCGGGTAATTATTTTTGTAACTGCGGGTATCTTTTTAGATATTATTGCCACAAGCATGATGATCATTGGCTCATCTAATTCACCATTTACAATACATGGTATTTTGGGTTATTCTTCACTTACGCTAATGCTTATTGATGCCATTTTGCTTTGGCGCCTGAAAGTACAAAAGGGATATGTTGCCGTACCTCAAAACCTTCATATTTACAGCCGTATTGCTTATATCTGGTGGGTGCTGGCATACATTACCGGAGCTTTGCTGGTAGCGCTTTAAATTCTTTCCTCAAAATTTGCAAGAAAGCTATTATTTATGAATTTTTTTAAGAGGGGGTTTAGTCACGATTCCAGTGTTATTCTTAAGCTGGCGTTTTTTATTTCAACGTTTGGGGCATCAGCATGGCTAACATTTTTTTATGTATTTCTCGAAGATTCAGCACAGCTAAACGGATCGCAAATTGGTATAATTGCTGCCCTGCAGCAATCTGCCACCCTCTTTTTACTTCCTTTTTGGGGTGTTCTTGCCGATAAGTTTGGCCGGAAGAAAGTGCTTTTATTCGCGCTGTTGACCTCCGCGTTAACAATATTACTATTCGTACCAGAGGCCGGATTTCAATACTATATCTTTATTACACTATTCGTAGTGGTTTTCACCAGTCCACTGAACTCTCTGCTGGACAGTATTGCCCTTGATTTTGTGAAATTGTATAAAAAATCATCGTATGGTGAGCTACGGCTTTGGGCATCTGTGGGATGGTCAACGGCGACTTTATTCATTGGGCAATTATTAAATTTTTTGCCCCTTAAGATTATATTCATTGTTGCCACTTCAGCCTTTTTGGTTAATTTTTTGGTAATGTGGACATTGTATAAACCTTTAAAAGTGCAGACAAACCCAAAAGGTGTCCGGGCCACGGATGCCTATATGCTGTTTAGCAGGAACCGGTATTTAATTATCTTTTTCCTTCTGCTGGTTTTATACGGCACCGCCAGTCCGCCGGTTTTCCTTTTTCTAAACCTCTATATGAAAGAGATAGGTGCTACATCTATGGAAATAGGCATTGCATTTGCCATTCAATCCGTTAGCGAAATACCTTTTTTCTTCTGGGGTAAATATTTGATAGGCCGGTTTGGCTCTAAAAAGCTACTGGTTTTTTCCATGGCAGTTACGGCAATTCGATTTGGGTTTTTTAGTGTTATAAATGATCCAATATATGTATTCGCACTTTCCTTATTGCATGGTATTACCTTTGCTATTTTCATGATCAGTGTAATTGATATTATCCATAACCTGGTTCCTGATAAGTGGAAAGCCACAGCACAATCTTTATTTTATGCCAGCTTTTTCGGTGCCGGCATAGGACTTGGTAATCTTATAATGGGATATTTCAAAGATCTTTACGGGATGAAAACCATTATGTATTATGATACTATCTGGACAGTTTTTATCATTATAGCTTTTACAGCCTTTTTCGGGTATGGCAGAATCAAAAACAAACTTGGCAAATTATAAAAATGAATTTTAGGCAAACTTTAGCGCTTTACTGCTGTGGTTCCCACGAATCTGTGCGAAAAGGAGTTGCAGGCAAATCTGCAGAATTATAAAGATTGGCCAATTCCGGGTTGTTTGCCCAACCATACCGCACTGCAGCAATACTACTTACTTTATCACTCCATACTTTTACCTTGTTATTCCCGGTAATTTTGGCCTGTGCGTAGTGAAAGACCTGATCGTTCCCGGCTACGGCAAAGCCCATAAGGTAACCATATTTATTCTCCACCTTGAGGCCTTTACCTGTATGGGAAAAAGTGAGTACGGCCGTATCCTCATTAAGCTCCATTGACTGGTATAAAGGACCCATATAAACAAGATTTTTGTCATAAGCAAGCTTCAATGCTCCTTTTGCCAGTCTTATCCCCACAGCCTGTTTGTTTTTTGGATGTATATCATTTTCCTCTCCAATATCTATCGCAGATGCCATGGCTGTGTTGGGGACTTTTAATGTTTTCAGCTGTGATTCTCTTAAGTAGGGCCAAGGATCATCGCGTGGAATTGTATCGGGAGCCAAAAAGTTAGCCAGCTGCACAAACAGAAAAGGATAATTTCCTATCCCCCAGTTTTCGCGCCAGTCTTTAATCATCAAAGGGAATAAATCTGCATATTGCCGGGACCGGTCAAAGCTTCCGGCATTCGCCTCACCCTGGTACCAAATAACTCCCTGAATAGTATAAGGTATAATTGGCGCAACCATACCATTATAAAGTGAAGTTACCATACTATTTGGACGGCCAATGGATATCATCCCTTCCGGCCGGGACGGTAGAGCTAAGGAACCGACCTTAGCCTGCCATTCTCCCGACAGACTTATTTCCCTGCTTGCAGTCTGTAACATAATCCGATCGGGTATGCTGGTAAAGCCACCACCTCCCTGGTAATCAATTATTCTTACGGCTATTACATTCACTCCCTCTTTAAACAATTGACTTTTAACCGGATAAGTTCTGAATTTCCGGTAATTATTTTTGGTTTCTGCAACTGGAGTACCATTTACAAAAGTTATATCTCCATCATCGATACTTCCCAGAAAAAGATTTAATGAGTCAGTATTCAGATCCTCTTCTGTCAGATTTATTTTACGACGGAACCATGTAATTCCATCGTATTCCTGATTAAATATTTCTTCTACTGGAGAAGGGACAAATGCAGTTTTCCAATTTTGTGCATCAAAATTATTTTCAGCCCAAATAAAAGCTCCGTTCTGGTATCCTTCATCAGCCATTTTTATTGCTGCAAACCACTTATCATAAAGTGCTTTCTGGTTCTTTTCAAATTCATCCTTTTCTAAACCAAGTAATGGCCGGTATTCATCTTCAAATGCATCTATTTGTTTAATTCCCTGAAGGCTCGTCCAGGCTTCCACTTCTGTCCCACCCCAACTTGCATTAATTAAACCTACAGGTACATTTAAATCTTTATGTAATTGGCGGCCAAAAAAA
>JBEPYD010000413.1:0-4311 GCA_041641575.1 Bacteroidales bacterium | reverse complement strand
ATCTGGACAAATCCCGATTTCTTTAATCAGGAGGTATTGAAGTTTATACCTCGAAACAGATAGTATTGTTTTTGTAAATAATAATATGCAGTAAAAGGCTTTAATTATGAACGACAAAGAACTACACAAAAGCTTTCTCAGGATTACCAACAGATGGTGGTTTTATCCTTTATTTCTGCTGATGTTTTTTATTCCGTCATACACCGAAGAGCCTATAAACCCGGAGCAAAACGCAGCCCTGGTTATAGATGTACTGTCAAATGCCCTGATCTTTGCTGAGCCATTGTGGTTTCCTGTCTTGAAAGTATTGATGGGCTCACTGCTAATCATACTTTTTAAGTTCAGAAATCGAGTAGGAAGATTATTTAGCAGTTACGTAGCCTTTAGTTTAATACTGGTTGCAGTATTTCAAAATATGGCTATTACTGAAGGATACGGTTTTTCCGTACTAACAGGAAACATGCTGATAACTTTGTTCGTGGCCGGTACATGGATTTGGGAAATAATAGTTGCAAAAAATAATTACGAAAATATCAACCTAAATGCAGCTAAATGGATAATATTACTGCTGGCCCTGCTAGCGCTTTGGTATCCTATAAACACAGAAACATTAGAACCTGACTTTGATTTACTACTGCTTTTAACGTCGGAATCAGCTCTCACTTTTTGCATGCTTATTCCTGTTTATTTATGTGTGCTAATACTGATATACCCTAATGTCAATGCTTTAACATTAAGAGTAACCAGTTTGGCAGGTTTAATAACGGGGTTATTAAATATCATCCAGTTTTTTATCCTGAATTCATTCACATGGATGGGAATTTTACATTTACCTTTGTTGATACTATCCCTATACGGTTTCGTGTTATCCCTTAGAGTAACTCAAAGTATTTTAAAGCGTAGAACCTGAACCATGGAACTAAAACAACATCAACCAACCAGTGGATTATTAAGGAAACTGGTGAAGTTCTTCTGGACACTCAGTAGTAGCAAAACGGCTATTAGCGGAAAACTGATACCCACAAACAATATCGATCTGATAATAAATCTTTCTGAACCGATAAAATACAGCCGCAGCTTTAAAGTAGAATCCTTTTCTGCTTCGCACTTCAGGGGAATTCAGAAAAACTACAGGACCATAGAGCAAAATGGACCGCTGGATATTGTCGGGATCTCGTTTCGTCCAACCGGTTTCTATCCGCTGATAAAACTGCCTGTGTTTCGTTTTTTTGACCAGATTATCCATATGGAAGATATCCTACCTGGCTTCAACCAACAAATAGAGCATGTTTCTGAAATAAAAACCGATGCAGAAAGAATAGCATTTCTGGAAGAAAAACTAACTGATTACATTGATCCAGCAAGCATGCCTGATGAACGCCTTGAGCTTATAACAAGTGACTTCACTAAATATTCACTCTCATTGAATATACGCGATTACTGCAAGTCCAACCACATTAGTCAAAAAACCTTAGAGCGAATGTTTAAGGAATATATCGGGGCAACGCCTAAAACCTTTTTATTGATAACTAAATTTCAGCAGCTAAGGAAATATCTGATGGTACATAATTATCAATCGTTAACACAGATAGGTTATGATTTCAATTACTATGATCAAACACACTTCATAAAAAGCTTTAAATCCTTTACCGGAAATACCCCTTCCAGACAAATTAGAGTAGATGATCTTTTAATAGATCGATTACAAAAATAGCTTTTGTCGATTTTTTCCAATTTCCTTTGATGAAACTGGAATTCCTTTGTCCTCAATTTAAATATTAAAAATATGGACACAAAAATGGTAACAGAAATCGTCAGCTTTGAAATTGACAGCTCAGTTTCAGATGAGAAATTTATAAAGATTGTTGACATAGTGGAAAAAGATTTTCATATGAAGCAACCTGGATATATTGACTCCGAATTAGTTAAAGACAGGCGTAATTCATGGGTAATGATCATGCACTGGAAATCAATTCAATCCGTAAAAGATGCAAGTAAATTGCTGATGAAAAATAAAATAACCGAAGACTTCCGTCAGGCTATTATTCCATCATCTGTGAAGATGAACTACCTGGAACAGAAAAAAGGCTGGAAAGTGTGAGTGCACCGGAAACCTCTCTGCTGTAATAGCCCAGAATGGAAAGAGTTATAAACTGTCATACACCAGATTGGTTTAAATATTGGTCAAAATAGTCTGAAGATGCACCGAGTTTTAATTGGCAAAACGAGATTAACTTTGACTAAAATGCACGACCACACAACACATGGTATAGTGCATGCGGGTTTCAGAGGTTTTCGAGCATTTGTGGCTCGTAAAAAAAAGTTTGTGTAAACTGATAGGAAATAGCCTCATAATCCCGCACGACACCATACCATAAAACGTTAGGGTGCATACGCCAAAACGATACGATTACAATGAGCTAAAATGAATGAGAAATTTAAAATAATACTTACTTATTCTATTTCGGGGTTCTTGATTTTGATATTTTTCATTTCTATTATGTTGGAAAGAAGATTAATTGACAAAGACATCATGAATATTCTGAAAGTAAGCGATTCGACTTCTTTATTTGACAACTTGGAGAAAAGGAAAAAGTTGAGCAAGTAAAGGAACTATTAATCGATGCATTTTCAAGATACAATGAGAAAGGTTGTCAATGTGGTTTTCCAAGATTTCGCCAAATTGTCGGTATTGATTGTTCTGATACTGGGGATTCTTATCAATCTTTTGAAACTGAAATTCTAATTAATTTAAGCAAAGAGAACTTTACAAGAGAAAGACTTGAAAAGAAAGGAGAGAATACATTTGAAATATGGACTTGTAAAAAATGTGGTTCTAAGTATGATTATGTATGGTCTGACTTTAGCATTGCAGTAAATCGACAATGTTTAGAACCAACTGATTTAAAGACAAAAATGATTAGTAAGGAACAAGTTAAACCGATTCCTTTATTTGCTGGACTTTTTGGACACAGTTATCCAACGAAGGATTTAATTAAACCATTGAATTACAATACATTTAAGGATTATATATTAGAAAATGAATAAAGTACGCACCCTAACAAGGCATAATATCGCATACCGCCCGCACTTTGATAATTTGGAAGTTTTTCGTACATTGTTTCTTTTTAACAGTGGCTGGTGTAACAGGATAGTTTGGGCGGTACGACGCTATATGCCAGCACGTTGTAGCGCATTAAAAAGAACATTCGTGCAAACATTGAAACTAATAATATTGACTTTTGGATTGATTAGTTGTGTCAATTCCAATAAAACAAATGATATGGGATTATTTAAGAGAAATAAACAAGACTCAAAATTCAATTTGGACAAAATCCTGAAAATGGATGATGAGACCAGTATACTTATCGCAATTGATGAGTATTTAAACGAAAAATCTGAATACTGTGAAAAAATTGATAAACTTAATGAATCACAAAAAACTTTTATCATAATCGAGAATTTGGAAAGAGAAATTAACAATGGAGGATTTAATCAATTTTACTTTAACTCAAGTGGAGATTTTAGTAATGAGACAATTGGCGAATTGATAAAAATTGGAGCAAATAAAACTGCCAATATTGTAAAAAAAGCAAATTCACAATTTCCTGATAATAAAGTCCCAAAAGACAGAACAGAACGACAAGAGATATTAGAGCAGATTGAGGACAAAGCAAATGAGATTTGGGAAACCTGTGACAATGATTTTTATAAGTACGAGGATAAAATTGGAGCACTATTGTTTGAGTTTGTAAAAGCGAATAAAACAGACTTCGAAAAATGAAATCACGGATAATGTACATAGAGCTAAAAAGTAGCCAATCGGATAGAGGCCCAGCATGGATTGGAAAAGTTGAATTCTCCAAATCTGGCAATACGATTTATTTCAATGGGTTGGCATTAAAAAAAATGACAGGAACAGCCTTTGCTTATTCCGATTCTGCAAATTACTACGATTTGGAAAATAGAGAAGGATATTGGATTTCTGGGATTAAAAAGAACGGACAGGACAGACATTGGGCTGGTGGTGGCAAAATTATGATAGATAAAAGCATTAAGGATGAGTACTTAAAACTTGTGGATTTTGATACAATTGACCCAAATAATTTCGAATTAGTTGATATTAAACCGACTGATAAGAGAAAATTTATGGATATAGAAAATGAAATAATTGATTAACGCGCTACAATAAATAGGAATATGAGCGGTGCGCAGCACCCAGCGAGTATTCCATGTTGAACTAAATCCCAACCCTGGCTATGTATTTTACGACGTTTTTGGATGTTTTTTGAGGAATTATTTTGAGCGAAA
>JBEPYD010000412.1:0-4312 GCA_041641575.1 Bacteroidales bacterium | reverse complement strand
AATAAAAAAAGTTTTTCATAAATTAAAATATTACAATTATTAATAGTATCTGTATCAAACTTGATATAGTTTCTATCCAAAGTTTATTCTCGCGAATTATTATTTGGATAATGAATATGGTATTATTATATAGCAATTTAATATATCTCTTCTATTGTTATACCCTAAATCCCAATAAATAATTTCATAAATATAAAACAAATTCCGGGACTACTGTCAATTTGTTGGGATACTCTTTTACACAGCTACTTGTATTCCCCCATTTTCACAAAAAGTGCAGAATCCCCCTTGATAAAAAACTATATTTAGCAAGGAAGACACGGCAATCCATGCAGGGAATTGCTAGACTTCAATCCTCTGCAATTAATCCTTCTTTGAGGTCTATCTTTAGCTTTGAAACATTTCCTTCACTATCCAATTGATTTAGTATTAGAAACTTATCTGAGACAATTTCCTTCTTGATTTCTCCGTTTGGGTTTTGTTCAAAGCGATATCCATGCAACAAGAATTTATAATCAATGGTATTGCTGTAATTCTTATAGGTTGCGAAAATGCCATTGTAAATATTCTCATTCCTGTTATCCAGAAACAAACAGGAAGTTGGGTATGGCTGGTTGGCAGCAGCATACCATGGAACTTTCTCAGGATTGTACAGGTCTGCCAGTTTAAAGCAGTAAGATCCGTTATCAAATGAACCTACCAATAAGTATTGACCGTTTGCAAAAATTTTAAACGTTCCCAGCACCCCTGTTTGTGCATCCTGGGGTTCCGTCCTGCAACAACATGTATATGGTCCTGAAAGTTTATTTGAAGTGAGCGCTAAAATATAAAACTCATATCTCCCGCCTATTACAATAAAATTCCTTTCTCCGGTATACGACTCAGCGATACGGTAAGGATCAATTTCTTTTTTATTTAAGTCAAATTTTTGTAAAATGTTATCGTCATTATCCCGAATAATCAGTGTTTGCTGCTCACCCCACTCCTTTTGTAATAATGTAATTTTTTTACTTTCATAAACAAAGGTAGTGTCTACCTGTGCATTTGTGAAAAAAGTGGAGGAAAGCAGTAGAAATAATATTTTTGATATGATTTTCATTTTGTACTCGTTATTTTTTAAAAACGAAAGATATTAATCCTGGCATTTCAATTGGGGCAGCACGCTTACCTGAATTCGCCTGGGACAAATCACACCTGATATTCTGAGCGATCCAGATATAAATTGCCCGTGCTTTTTCGGTATCAGTATGCAAATCATGCGAAAGCCATGTTGCAATTTCCTGGTACGTTTTAAATGAGTCAGGCGCTGATTTTATGCTTTCATCAATTTTGCCAAAATCCACTTGTCCAAATAAAGGCAGGGTAAATAAAAATATACCTGTAAATAAAATTCTGGTTTTATACATCATATTAAACAAGGAAATAAAAATACTTAAAACTATACGTCCAAATACTTCTTTAGTTGCCCATTTATAAAATAATCCCACCCTCCCAGGCAGCTTTCCCTGGTAAATTCAGGGATGTTTCGCGGAAAGCTTTCTATAAACCGATGGGTTAATTCCAGCTTAATACCTTTGGTCTCCTCCATGAGCTCAAAAGTTACCACAGAATTGCCCGGGTAACCCTTGTACTGCCAGTTAAATCGTATTCTTTGGTAAGGGATTACCTCTTTCACCTCCCACACATGAGGGAATATCCGTCCTTCATTTTCAATAACAAATTGGGTTTTAAATCCCACTTTGGGCTCAAAAGCCTCTATTTGCTCAAAAAACCATTTTATCATCTGGTTCTGCTCAGTTATAGCAGCCCAGAGGCGCTCCTTTGGCACCTGAAAAGTTTGAGATACAATGACTGGTTTTTCATTTGAAGTCATGATGAAGGTTTTATTAAGCTAAATAACGAAAGATAGCCTCATATTTGACAAACCAACATTTGTTTTATCTCCATTATTTTTATTTTGCCCTTTTTACCAGGTAAATACTACTCCCAGATTAAAACCGGATAAACTCCTGTTCATAGAATAATCCCATGCATCAATGGATTCAAATTTAACATTTGAATCATCTGCCTCCTTTATTTTTGAGTGTAGGATGTTTAAGAAAGAGTATTCCATTTTGATTCCGAAATGATCAGTTAACTTAAAAATTGCTCCTGGTTCTATCGCCAGACCGTATTTAAATTCATTTCCACTCATGACCGTTTCTTCAAACTCATATGTTTCAATGTTCAACTGGGATGAATGATGATGGTGTTTTACAAACTCAAGTACAATTTTTAAATCAGTATACAACCATAAATTTTCAGAAATTCTTTTGGTTAGTCTGTATTTTGGGTTTAGAGCTATTCCATTGGTATAACTAAAAGCCTCTATAGTATTAAAAAATTGTGATGCTTCCCTTTTGCGTTCAGATCTCTCTGTTACAATGCCTATATCGATTCCAATTAAAGAACCTGATGAAAAGAAATATCCAAATTCACTTCTAAACTGAAATGAATTGGAGAAATATACTTCGTTGGGCAAAATATTATTGAGTAAATTATTGTTTGTTTTATCATCGTGCGCATATCCAATGGAAACACCTATTAAAAATTTCTCACTTTTTTCCTGCGCAATGATGGTGGTTACCTGGAAAGAGAATAGTGCTAATAGTAATAGCCTTTGCATGTCAGTTTTAAATTATGATATATTAGTTAGTGTATAAAATTTCTTCATAACAAGCTCCGCAGATTGCCTACTCCCCAAAACGATACCGGATTCCCCATAAACTTCTCAAATGCAACTCTTCTTCAACAAGCCACTCAGGGGTGAGTTCCAGCATTACGGATATCCTTTTAAATTCCTGTAAAGGATATATTTCCAAAGCCAGGGGAAGGGTGAAAGCACGAATATGGTCAAATCCACGGAAAGGCCCGGCATTAACACCCAAACCAATAGAAAACCGATGGTATTCACGTGGTTCAAAATTGTAAAAACCATCAATCTCAAACAGCAGGTCTTCAGCACTTCTGTTGGCAAAAGTTTTTAACTCAGCGCTCACTTTTTTATCGGAACTGGTGTTTACCCCCAAAGCATAAACCGAATAACCGGTAACGCTCAATTGAGCATGTGAAACATAACTACAGGCAACAAATATAAAAATCAAAAACAATCCGGCTCTTTTCACTATTATAAATTTTAGTTTACATGTTTATTCCATCCAAATATAGCAATCTTATTTTTAATTCTGCCTCCTGATATCGTGGAACCCTCATTATATATTCATGCCTTAACTATGAACATCCTTACATGCATGAGGATTTCATAATACTTCAATATAAATGAAATGATCAATTGCAAATACGGTAAAAATTAAAAAAAATCAAGATACTACTTTTTATTTCCAGTAAAAATATAAAAATATTTTAAATACCGGTTATGTATTTATTAATCTCCTTCAAGAATCAATAACCAATCATTGCCAATACCATTTGTGGGTGGGACAAATGCCTGTATATCTTTTTTTGTAAATGCTGAAATGCTGGTTTCATTTCCGTTTTTTGGATTGTACCAGTATGCTTTTACTTTTGCATGTGCAATCTTGCTCATCACAACATTGACTTTTTGCCCCTGCGCTAAGTAAATGGCAAGCCATTTTCCTTCTCTTGACCGGGCTGCTCTGATATGTTCCTCCGTAGTTGGATTTTTGCCATAAATTATGGACTGATCCGGCACCATTTCTGAAACAGGATATTTTTCTAAAAATACATAAAGGTGTTTCATTTGATTTGCACCCGGGCTGGAGAGAGCTTCCCTCCAGTCTTTAAGTGTAGGGAGTACAATGGCATCATTTTCACGAAACATTTGCCATACGGCATTATTGCCATAGGTATAGCCGCAGGCACCGCTGAGAAAATTCCAGTATGCATGAACCCTGATGTCATCATCCGTGAAAAATCCATCTTCAAAATGCTCCCGATTTTCTATCAGCCCTTGCTCATTCAGCACTGAAGGTGGAACGCGCCGGGGATCACTAAAGTCCATATATTCCCAAAATTTAACCGCAATATCTTCATAAGCTGGTTCTCCGTCAAGAAAAGGTTTTGCGGGAAGCATCAGGTAATCCGTTTCGGCATATTCATAAACATGATTAAACTTTTGGGCGTGCCCGCTCTGATACATATTAAAATCGAGCCAGGGCTCATTATGCAACCAGGCAGAAGAAGAGTAGCCTCCCCGTGGATGAAAAGTCATTAGATGTTTACCCCCATCGCCGGCTTTTATCCCATCAGCCATCGTTCGCCAAATCTGCAGCACTTCTTTGTTGTCTATGGT
>JBEPYD010000411.1:0-4316 GCA_041641575.1 Bacteroidales bacterium | reverse complement strand
CAAAAGGTGTTAAGGTACGGTTATATGCGCCGCTTCTTGCAATGCCGGCAGCAAAAATATCCGAATGCGCCAACAGGTTAGCTGTCATAAAAGCTCCATAGGAGTGGCCACCAATTGCTACCCTGTCCGGATCGGTAACCCCCATTGCTACAACAGTGTCAACAGCCGCCCGGGCACCGGAAACCAATTGATCCACATATGTATCATTGGGTTCTTCATCCCCTTCTCCAATAATAGGCAGGGTTGGATCGTCAAGCACTGCATATCCACGGGTAAGCCAGTAAAGTGGCGAACCCCAATACATGTAGGTGAATCGATAAGGCGAATCCTTCACTTGCCCTGCTGCATCAGCACTTTTAAACTCCCGTGGATAAGCCCATAGCAAAGTAGGCAAATTTTTGTTTCTTTCATCTTCCTGGTATGGCAGATAGAGGGTACCGGTAAGCTGAACGCCATCCTCCCGGGTGTACTTTAAGAACTGTTTTTTTACATCACGTAATTCAGGATAAGGGTGTTTGAAATCAGTAACCTGATCTAAATCATTTTCAGCAATATCGCGGATATAATAATTGGGGACCTGTTCCACAGATTCCCGGCGGGTGAGCAGTTCTTTGCTTCCAAGATTCAGCCACTTCAAAGGTCTCTCGTAAAATTCACCTGAAGATTGCCATAGCCTTTCAGTATTACCGGATTTTATATCATATACATCTATAAATGGTTTATTCCCTTCCGGGGATGCCCCATCACCAAACAAATATAAAGTTTTACCTCTGTTATCAGTAAGTAAAACGCTTTTTCCCTGTGAATTCTCAATGGTCACGAAATTTCCGGGATCATTATAAGCATCTTCGAAAGAGCGATCGAACCAGGTGATTTTTTTAGGATTTTTTGCATCTGGGGCAAACCTGCTTTGAATGATTTGCCGGGATTTCCACCAATATTCTGAAACTATGGCCAAATCACCTGTACCCCAGGTTATTCCGCCATAGCGTAATTTCAAAGGCAGCACTTCCTCTGGTGAACCTGAGAAAGGTGCATTAAGGCTGTAAATCATATCACGGATATCTGCCTCAATGTTGGCATTACCACTATCCTGGGCTTCAACCCAATAAAGTTGTGAAGGCGCATCATTTCGCCATGTATAATTTCTGGGACCCATGCGCACCGAACCGAATCCAATAGGAATATTATCGGCAACCGGAATATCTGCAAGGTCAATTACTGGAACACCTGAGGAAGTCCAGATTTCATATTTCTGAGCGAATCGATAATAGGGTACCAGGTAAGAGAAGGGTTTCCGGATGGTTCTTACCAGGAGATAAGATGCATCAGGAGAAAGTTCTGCATCATAAATAATTCCCTTCTTTCCAATAACTTGTATTGTGTTATTTAAATCAACTGTTTTTAGAATTGATGTGGTGTAATATTCAAAAAGTTGTTCATCATATTCATTTTCAAGTAAATCCTGATATGTTCGGGCGGGAGCCACTTCTCCTGTATTTTCACGAATTACTGGACCTGCAGGAACCCGGTTTTCTTCAGGAGCGGCGCCTCTTTCTGTATCTACAGAGAAATACAATAGTTTTTCCCCGGAAGGATACCAGCGGTAAGGCCATCGTGAGAGGGTATTATTCAATACCGGTTCCGTTAAACGCCGAGCCGTAAAGGATGCAATTTCTGCCATCCATAATGAAATGCCATCATCTTCCTGGAGCGTAAAGGCAATCCGGCCTCCATCCGGTGACCATGATACCGCACCAATGCCGGCATCAGAAGGAATTCCCTGCAAGGCAACTTTGGATTTATCCCGGATATTCATCAGGGTTATACCTGTGTATAAATATGCCCTTGCCCGACCATTGATTGCCGGGTTGATTCGCAAACCACCAATGCGCAACTCGGGCTGACTAACAATATCGATGGAAGGCATGGCAGGCCGGTCGAGGAGCAACATATAATTCCCATCCGGGGAAATTCGGGCAGATGGCGTAGGCTCAGCCTCAGCCAGACGCATAATGGAGGCCGGGGGCATTTGGTATTCGGAAACTTCCTGAGCCATTAAAAAATGCATGGATAAAACAAGCCATACAAGGGTAAAGGCAAAGTTTAAAATTTGATTCTTCATCAGTTTTTACTTTTAAAAATTAGGGGTTAGTAAAAATAAGGATTTATGAAAAAGAAGGCAAGGAATGAGTTTAAATTGTATGCAACGTGGATGAACCATCCCCTAATTGGTACAGGAGGGGTAAAACGGGGAAGATAGCAACAGCGAGGCGTGTGGGTTTTAAGGTGACAAGTAAAAGAGGGATTAGGTAAGTTGTTTAATTTACTGGTCTTTCAATGCCCAAACCCCTCAACTACCCCCTAACCCCCACTTGGGGGAACCCGGCCGCACTCTAAAGAATTCTCGATTTGATTGCATTTAACTATCACCCAGTGAGCCTCTTACGTGGGTGGACCTTTCCTTAATGGGGATAGGAGGGGTAGCGGGTGGAATGCAACAGAGAGGAGCATGTGGAAGTCAGCAACAGCATGGAGCAGGAGATTTTAGGACAGCGGACAAAATCATAATCAGGTTTGACGGCTCTGTATAACCTATAAAATTCCCAAAACATCAATAATTTTTCCTCCCGCCCCCATTTTTTTATCTTTGCCCGCAAACTAAAAATTCTGACTCATGCATTTTATTGATCTTTCTGTTTTTGTGCTTTACATGATTGTAATGTTGGGCGTGGGATTCTTTTTCCTTCGTCGCAACAAAAATGCTGATGATTACTATGTTGGCGGAAGATCTATGGGTAGTCTTCATGTGGGTATGTCAGTGGTAGCCACCGATGTGGGAGGTGGTTTTTCCATAGGTTTGGGCGGTTTAGGCTTCCTGATGGGCATTGCCGGATCGTGGATGCTTTTTACCGGCCTCATAGGGGCATGGCTGGCGGCTGTTTTACTTATCCCTAAGGTATTTGATGTATTAGGCCAAAAAAAGCTATTTACTTTTCCACAGTTATTTGGTCATTTTTATGATAAGAAAACAGCCCTGTTGGCTGGCATCATCTCTGCCATTGGGTATATCGGTTTTACAGCTTCGCAATTACTGGCAGGCGCTAAACTGGCAGCTGCATCATTCATCGATCTTGATTTAACTACTGCTTTAATTATAATGGGTGTTATTGCTGTAATTTATACAGTTATGGGTGGTTTAAAGGCGGTAATTTATACCGATACCATTCAGTGGATTATCCTTATTTCAGGTCTGGTTTTTATAGGAATTCCTTTGGGATACAAAGCAATTGGGGGAATGGATGCCATACGGGCAACTGTTTCTCAAGATTTTCTATCCCTGGGTAACATTACCTGGCAACAACTGGTGAATTGGGCCATAACCATCATTCCCATCTGGTTCGTGGGCATGACGCTTTACCAGCGTATATATGCCACGCGTAGTAAAAAGCATGCGCAGCGCGCCTGGTTTATTGCTGGTATTTTTGAATGGCCCATTATGGCATTCATGGGCGTTTTGCTGGGGTTATTTTCACGGGTGGCATTGGATCAGGGCATGTTTGGATATATGGATTATCATACATTTGCAGACATGGATGCTGAAATGGGGTTGCCTCTGCTACTGCGTACTATATTACCTGTGGGTCTGATGGGGTTAATGATGTCGGCATATTTCTCAGCCATTATGTCTACGGCAGATAGTTGCCTCATGGCAGCCTCAGGCAATCTGCAAACGGATGTTTTTGGTAAATACCTCAACAAGGGTGATAATCAAAAGTCTTTACTCCGCAATTCACAAATACTAACGCTGATTATTGGTGTGCTGGCCTTACTGTTGGCCTCAACAATGGAAAATGTGCTTGAACTGATGCTTTATTCTTATGCTTTTATGGTTTCAGGTCTCTTTATTCCGGTAATTGGTGCATTTTTTATTAGAAATGCACATCCCCACGCTGCCTTTTGGAGTATGCTCACGGGGGGAACTACTACCCTGAGTTTAACTGCTCTTTCTCTTCCACTTCCGTGGGGTTTAGATGCCAATATATTTGGCATCATGGCTTCATTATTTGTTTTTATGGTATTACATAAAATACTTGTAAAAAGATAATAAAAGTACTTTATTTTAATTTTAAATTTAAAATATAATTCGAATATATCCTACAGCATTCATCAACAAAAGGAAAGAGTATAAAATAACTATTTAGGTTATCTTTGTAACAAGGGCTCTGTAATAAATTCCAGCATTACAAACCAAACCCATGAATTTTTTATCATCCTAAATGTTAACGGATAATTAAGAATAAAGCGAATTGATC
>JBEPYD010000410.1:0-4341 GCA_041641575.1 Bacteroidales bacterium | reverse complement strand
ATCAATAAGACTATACATACTTTTAAGAAGATATGTTTACGACTAAAAAAATTATTCATTTAAGATTCTGTAGCTTCAGCGGAACATGATTCATAATTTTAACCATCATTTCAGCTTGAAGTTATTTCTTTCCCAACTGCAAGCCAAGATTAATCGTGACACGGTTCGTATTTATACTTTCAATTCACCCGAATCCTCTTTTGTACTGTAAATCAACAAATATCTCTTTGTCTCTCATGTAAAAGCCTTTTATACCCACTCACATATTTACACCATAATTCATTTTTAAAAATGGATTATCTTCAGTTTCTGCCTCTAAAAATGTATCACCCCAAGAGAATAATACTTCAAGGTCACGATGATAATCGTTATTGAAAAAGCAGTTGGCAAATCCACCAAATTGAAATGTTGGGCGTAATTTCCCCCTGGGAAATTCGTACTTCAAATAACCCAGGTTGTGAATCATATTTTGCGTATAGCTAACTTCATTCAAATAATTCATTTTATACACAGGTTCAATAAATGAATGATTTGTGTTAAGTTTAAGATGCGCGTACGTGCCTTCATATTGAAAATATAAGCGTTCATTAATAAAAGGCATACGCTGTTTGTAATAAAAACCTATGGAAGGAAAAACAGTTAAACCAAATTCACTTTCTTTCAAAAAATACAAATCTTCAGGGAGATCCCGGACCTGGGAAATGAATATTCCATTCAGGCCTGCCATAATACCAAATGTACTTTTTCTTTTCGGAAGTTTCTCTTCATAAATAATGCATTCTTCATCAGCGCATACTTCTTTATGGTACCCCTCCGATATTTTGATGAGATACTTATGATTCAAATCAATATACTCAGCTTTTTTTGATATAGGAGGGCTCTCTCTGAAAGTGTATTTCAGCAAGCCAATGTATTCTCTTGAATCTTTCACATATCGCTTATTGTCCTCAAATAATTCTTTTTCTTCATTTTTCAGTTCTGACAATTGATTGTTAGCATCCTGTATAAAGTAATGATCGCCTTTATCGTTCCTGTAGTAGTATACATCAATAATACCGTTGATCAGGTATTCTAAAAACAAATGCTTTTCTCTCTGATCCTCATCAATTATTTTTGAAACATAATATTTGCTGTTTATAAAGCGGTATCCTTTAATATCTTTTGGAGCAAACACTTGATCTACCGAATTACTATCGGCTTTAAAATGGCATTTTAGGGCATTTGCGCTGTTGCTCTTGTAATCAATTAATCCATAGATGGTATCATTACTGTTTGCTATGATAAAGCCGTTTCTCAAATCCAGTTTTGCAAATAATAAACTATTGAGCCATAACAATGCAATTGTACAATAATAATTCATTATGCAGCGATTTTAGCCATACAACGGTTTACATTAAATTAATCTTCCTTATTACAAATGTATGTATAATTATTTAATCTGCAATTACTCCCTGAATCTTTAAAAACCCCAGTTATCCTTCCCGAACTATGCTGTGAATAAAATTCATTATAATTTATGAGAAATTTCCTATTTTAACTGTCTTAAAACTTTCGGATGACAGAATCAAAAAAATTAAACCAACTCATAAAAAAGATAATTGACGACCTTGAATGGGGGTCTCCCCATAGCTGGTCCACTAAAAATTTTAAGATGCTTGCGGGTATGATCCGGGCCAAAACAAATCATTCAACACCCAACCAGCAATTAAAAGAATTATTTTTAAGTTTTCCCCTGAATGAAAAAGTCTCTCCCCGGCAGGAAGTAAAAGAAGCACTGGCAAAATTTGCCGGATATCATTCCTGGGAACACTATGCGTTTAACAATTCTGAAAGCCGTAATGTTAATCTAAAACGACATATCAAAACCTATGATGCGCGTCTTTTAAGGACTGGTTATTTCATTAAACTAATTATCGCGCTTTTAATCCTGACCGGGATATGGTTTTTGTTGCACCAATATGCTGGATAATAGATATCCTTTACCTTAATGGGTTATTAAGGTTTCATTTTTCATGGTCATTGGTATTTTCATTCCTTCCGGCATTTGAGGGTTTTCTTTAATATGTGCAACCCCTTGCATTTCCTGATGCATTTTTGCTTCAATTATCCAGCCAGTTTTTTTATCAACCTTAATCTCTGAAGTCATGGTACCTTCCATGTCGTACTTCATTGGCATGCCATTATTTTCAATGTAGGCATCTTTATCTTCTGTTTTTATTGTCGCATTACCTTTAATAAAAGCAAAATCATCTGAAACTTCCACAAGCTCATAATCGGTAGACATTTTTGCAGCCATTCCTGATTCAAGATTAGTTTCGATAGTCCAAATGTCACCTTCATTTACTGGTTCTTTTGGATAAATGGCAGTAACCATTTCAGTATTTCCTTTTAGTGCTTCAGCACCATAGGCTTGCATAACCTGGGCTTTAATTTGCTCTTTTTGCATCTCTGAAAGATTTTCAAAATTGTCAAAAGCGTTTTCCCATATTTTTTCAACACCCGTTACTTCTGTAATCTTTCCTTGTTTACTCATGTTGACAGTGAAAGATTTATTCTTCATTGATGCAAGAATGGAAGAAAAAATATCGGTTTCATCATCTTTTTCAGAACTGAAATCCATGGCTCCTTGCGGTGTTTGCATAGACATACTTAAATTATCAAATTTTGTTTCCAATTCATAACCATCTGCTGAGACATTCTCAACGAGATATGTCATTTTTCCTTTTATGACCATTTCCATATTCATTACCTGCCCGTTAATTTCCTGTATAACGGTGGCTTTGGCGTTTGATACCTGTGTGTATGTTTCGCCTTGCTCAAGGGATAACGATAATTCTGTAGTTTGCGATTGGCAAGAAAGAAAAATACTCACCACGAAAAGGATTCCTGCAATTTGCTTCATTGTTATTTCTTATTATAATTTATGATCGGGATAGGATAATTAAATTTATAAACACTTTCATTTAAGTGTAAATATAATTATAGTTTTTGAAAAATGATAATGAGAATTGAAAAAACAATTCCAATACCCATAGGCTGAAAAATACCTCGAAAAACATTTAGTATCTAATATTACCAAACATCAATGATGCTTAATTTACCGCACCATAATAACCTTATGGTGAATGGCATCTGCAAAATTCAATTTCAAATAATAGGTTCCATGCGACAAATGACTAATGTCTAAACGATCTGCAGGTTCATTTTCTTTTAACACTGTTTTGCCTGTAAAATCAACCACCTGCAGGCTTTGCAGTTGCCCTCCACTGCCCCTTCTAATATTCACCCATCCATCCGATGGATTAGGAAAAACATGCACTTCAGGAACATGCTTTTTAGCTGCAGAAGATGTAGGGTTAGCAACTTCGTTGTACAATTCCTTTACCTTTTCAGCACTAATTGCATTGCCATAGATACGCAATTCGTCAATAGCGCCTTTCAGGTATTGGGTTGTTCTGTCCCAATGGCCCTTGCCCAACCATAATTTTTCATGTACCACAGCATCTTCAAAAAACTGAGAATAGGAAGATGTTCCAAAATTATAGTACCTGTTTGTCATTTCTTCACCATTCAGATAACCCGTATTATAATCATCACCCACTACAACTACGATATGATACCATTCGTTTTCATTTATGGCAATATTTGAATCAAAACAAAAAGAAGGTAAGGTACAGCCGTTTTTCCATATGGTAAAGTAAAGTCGTTTCGACCGGTAATGCACGGGACTGTGCCCGACTTCGATAATAAGCCCCTGGTTTGCGGCATCAAAAAAATCACATTTTTCTTCAGAACCGTAGTAAAAAAGAGGTGCAATACCATTTTCTTCAGGTATATGCTCCACTTTAAACCATAAGGATATGGCTCCTTCTCCCAGCTCAGAAAGCTTTCCCGGAGGAAAATGATCTTTCCCAGGTGAGGCGGCAAAATCATCTACGCCGTCAAAAGAAAGTGCCTTGCCTTTCACCCCTGCAATTTGCTTTGGTCCATAGGTGGTTCCTGAATTTCCGTTACCGGAAATATCATAAAAAATCTGGTTCTGCAATGTATCAAAACTCCAGTAAAGCACAAGGTTTTCCTGTCCCTCAAGGGGAAGAACCCAAAGGCTGACAAAAAAGATGAAAAAGGAAATTTGGTGTTTTTTCATAAGGCAGTAACTTTAACATACAAAAAATAAAAGCTGTACAATATTAGTCTGCGCTTACGCTAATTCCTTACACAAAAATAAAGCGAAAAATTTTTTAACAGTTCAATCTATTCCGCTGCATCCTTTACGCAACGAAATCCTATGGTGGAATGCCGCTCGAAACCTGAAGATACCTTCAGCAGTATTTGTCTGTG
>JBEPYD010000409.1:0-4361 GCA_041641575.1 Bacteroidales bacterium | reverse complement strand
AAAATGAGTAAATTATTTCTCATCCTTGCCTTCCTGTATCTGTTCATCCCTGATGAGGAAATCTACGGGCAACATATGGATTACGGGCGTAGCGTTGTTGGTATACTTGCTTCTGACAGTCTCAAAGGACGCGGTTATGTGGATGAAGGCCATTTGATGGCCGCAGATTTCATTGCCCATGAATTTGAGGCACTGGGTTTGCTGCCCCTGAAGCGGAAGTACCGGCAAACGTTTAAACAAGCAATAAATACTTTTCCGGATAGCGTAAAGCTGATGCTGGACAACACCTTGCTTACACCGGGGAAGGATTATTTAGTTGAACCCTTTTCTCCCTCGCTTGAAGGTGCTTTTCCCATAGTGAAAATAAATAAAAGTCTATTGCTTGAAACAGAACAATTACGTGCTGCCTTGCAAAATATTGAAGGTAAAGTACTGGTGATAGACGAAAGAAACTTTGCCGCTGAAAACAAAGCGCTGGAAGAAAAAGCAGAGGAAACGATGAATGTACTAAAATACAACCCTCAAATTCCCAACGTGGCTACCCTGGTGCTTACGAAAAAGAAACTTACCTGGCATATTGCAGATATGCAGGCGGCAAAACCTGTAATAACCATAAAATCCGATAAGAACTATAACGATTTGCAGGAGGTGAAAATAGATATTAATGCCTCTCTTTCCACCCATAAACTGGAAAACCTTGCCGGTTATATCAAAGGCAGGGTGAAACCAGATTCTTTCCTTGTGCTTACAGCCCATTATGATCATCTGGGTATGATGGGTAAGGAAACCATTTTTAATGGTGCGAATGACAATTCCAGCGGAGTGGCGATGCTGCTCTCCCTTGCCAGGCATTTCGCCGTTAACCCGCCTGAATACTCCGTTGTCTTTCTTGCCCTGGCTGCCGAAGAGCTTGGTTTAGTAGGCGCGAAGCAATTCGTAGATCATCCGCAAGTGGAGCTGTCGAAGATCAAATTTCTGTTAAATTTTGACCTTGCCGGTACAGGAGATGAGGGGATTATGGTGGTAAATGCTACCGTTTTCAAAGAACAGTTTTCCCGTCTGGAAAAGCTCAACAGGGAGGGACATTATTTAGAAGCTGTAAAAAAACGAGGGGAAGCCTGCATCAGTGACCATTGCATATTTTACCAGGCTGGTGTTCCTTCTTTTTACATCTACACACTTGGCGGGATATCGGCATACCATGATATTTACGACAGACCGGAAACACTCCCTTTAACCGAATTTGAAGATTACGCCAGGTTGATGATTGAGTTTCTGGAAGGGTTTTAAAGGGTATGGAGGATCGCCACAAGTGGAAAACACTTGCGGCAGGATACAGATGAAGTTGTCAACCCCAGAATAAGCACGTCATCGCGAGGTCGTCGTCCGGTGCTGAATAACCATTTCTAATAAACTATTAATCATTGATATAAATTAAAATCAGACATTATTAAAAACATGGTCATATGGGATAGCAGAGGCAAATTAGGAAGTATAAATACTAAACTTGTAAAAGTTCAAAATATTTAAAAGCTTTAAAAGGTTTAAGATATCATATTAATTCAGTAATGTAATGCTTTATTTTTAAAATATCTTTATTTTTAAATTTTGATATAAGAATCCTAATTGTCATAAATATTTAAATAGCAAAATAAAAGTTGCTTCGATTCTTCTAAAAAATCGTGGAATAGATAAACTTGAATAAATATAAAAATCATGAGATATTCACTTAAATTAGCATTCTTGTTAACATTTCCATTTATTTCATTAAAAGCGCAGGAGATTAAATTACCAGTTGATGAAGAAACAGGAAAAATAACATACTCAGAGGTTGTTCAAGTAAATCGAAAAGATAAAGATGAGCTTTATATAAGTGCAAGAGAATGGTTTGTTAAATCATTTAAATCTTCTCAGGATGTTATTCAGCTTAATGATAAAGAAGAAGGAATAATTGTATGTAGGTAAAGGAATAATTGATGTTACAACAAGTATTATATCTAATGAAAATGCAGGTTTTGTTCGTTTCTCAATAAAAATCGAGGTGAAAGATGGTAAATATAGATATACTTTTACAGATTTTTGGCATGAACCTGGATCTTCTGTAATAGTAACACCAGGAGATTTGAAACTTGCAAAACCTGGTGGAGGGCTGGTTACAATGGGTAAAAAGAACTGGAATGGAATTAAAGCGCAAACCAATACTGCTATTTTATTACTAATTGAAAGCTTAGAGAGTTCTATGACAAGCATTGAAGAACATGATGAGGATTGGTAAATAGAGCATAACCCTGCCTGGCGCGGACGTCCTCGTCCGTGCAGAATAACCTAAGCATTAGCGTGGGTAGGGAATAGCAAACATATTAATTCCTTTTGCTCCGCTACAGTACGGTTGCTTCACTTTGTTCGAAATGATGACTTTTGTAGAAATAAAACCCGTAAAATTGTATGTCGGGATATGAAGGATCGCCACAAATGGAATACACTTGCGGCAGGCCTGGATGGTGAAAGGATTCATGAGGATATTTATCCAACAGGTAAATTTTAATATATTTGTAAAAACATGCGCAATTATTAACCATGAAGAAAAACATACTTAAAACCGGCTTGCTCAGCACCCTTGTAATGCTCGGTGGATGTGGCGGAAGCACTTCAGAACGCAATTCACAACAAGATGAAAATCAACCGGAAAAGCTTAATTTTTTGTTTATTGCTGTAGATGATCTCAGACCTGAATTGGGCACTTATGGCGAGTCGCAGATTCATTCTCCCAATATTGATAAGCTTGCTGCCGGAGCGGTAAGATTTGACAGGGCATATTGCAACATAGCAGTTTGTGGTGCCTCCCGCGCCAGTATTTTAACCGGTACACGGCCTACACGCAATACCTGGATCAATTATTACGATGCCATTACAGAGATGCGTCCGGATGTGAAAACGCTGGGACACATCTTTCGTGAAAACGGCTGGCATACCATTCACAATGGCAAGGTGATGCACCATGCCGGGGATGCACCCGGTAGCTGGGACGAAGAATGGTGGTCTGAAACCAGTGGATCCTGGCGTGATTATGAGGATCCGGAGAACATACACAAAGATACGGCCCTGAGCCTGTATCCCACGCATGAGGCACTTGATGTGGCCGATAACGCATACCGAGATGGTAAAATAGCCGATAAAACCATTGCCGATCTTAAAAAACTAAAAGAATCAGGAAAACCCTTTTTCCTGGCGGCCGGATTTTTGAAACCACATTTACCTTTTAATGCACCTAAAAAGTACTGGGATTTATATGACAGTACAGACATCGTTTTGCCTGAGAACACCTCTATGCCTGCAAATGCCCCTGAAATGGCCATGCACAACTGGGGAGAACTTCGCCATTACGAAGGCATTCCGGCAAAAGGTCCTTTGACTGATGAAATGGCGCACAAACTAAAGCATGGTTATTATGCCTGTGTAAGCTATATCGATGCACAAGTGGGCAAAGTACTTGATGCTTTGAAAGAGCTGGGAATGGCAGAGAATACGGTAGTGGTGTTCTGGGGCGATCATGGTTGGAATCTACGCGAACATGGCCTGTGGTGCAAGCATTGCAATTTTGAAACCGCATTGCACGTTCCTCTGATCATACGTGCACCCCACCTGGATATGGTGGAATCTACCAGTGCCATCACTGAGTTCGTGGATGTTTACCCAACCTTGTGTGAAATGGCCGGTATACCAATACCCGCGCATGCAGAAGGAAAAAGCCTTGTACCGGTTATATCCGGCGAGGCTGAGGAAGTAGACGGACTGGCGATTTGCAGGTGGAAAGAAGGATATACCATTATCAAAGAGAATTATGCCTATACCGAATGGCTCGATAGTGCAGATAATACCTACGCTTCCATGCTTTTTGATCATACCAGTGATCCGGATGAGAATTTCAGTATCGCCCATAAGCCGGAAAACAAAGAAATAGTGGAGGCATTAAGTCGTGAACTTAAAGAGAATCTGGGTGAGAATTTTAATCAATACTAACCGTCCCTCTATGCGATACTTCCGTATTTTAATGCCGTTTATTCTCATTTTCACCCTTACCGGGCAAATAGCAGCACAACCCCTAGCGCCGCATCCCCGCATCATATTTACACCCAATGCTGAGCAATTGATTCGCGAAAAATTGCCCGAAGACATCTATTTACAATCAGTGCACCTGTCAATATTGCGCGCGGCAGACAAGATGCTCGTGCTACCCCCTGTAGAGCGGGAACAAACCGGCAGGAGAATTTTGTCCGTATCGCGTGAAGCGCTTGAAAGAATCATACATTTTGCTTACGCATACAGGCTTACAGAAGATAAAAGATATCTGCAACGTGCAG
>JBEPYD010000408.1:0-4370 GCA_041641575.1 Bacteroidales bacterium | reverse complement strand
CTCGGGAAAACGACCGGCTTATTGAAGCCCGTCTTACCAATGGCAATAATGAAATTCTGCTTGCTGTTCGCAGTGGTAAAGCGTTACGCTTCCATGAAAGCAAAGTAAGAGCCATAGGCCGCACCGGATCAGGGGTGAGAGGCATTACCCTTGCAGACGATAATGACGCAGTGGTTGGAATGGTGTGTATAGAAGATCCTACATCAACCATCCTGGTAGTATCTGAAAAAGGATTTGGAAAAAGATCGTATCTAACAGATCCTGAAGATGGTACTGAAATATACAGGATTACCAACAGGGGTGGTAAAGGTGTGAAAACCATGAATATTACAGAAAAAACCGGAAATTTAATTGCCATTAAAGATGTAAATGAAAATGAGGATCTTATGATAATTAATAAATCCGGAATTGCCATTCGTTTGGCTGTTTCTTCGCTCCGTATGACGGGTAGAGCAACCATGGGTGTTCGCCTAATTAACTTGCGCAATGGAGATGCAATTGCAGCCGTTGCAAAAGTTCCTAAAAGCGAAGAAGAGACTCCCGATATTGAAGAAGGAGACATTATTACGCCTGCTCCGGAAGAATAATGAGAAAAATTCACTTTTCCTTAAATTTTTTTTGGCAAGTTTTTTGAACTGAGCCGTATAAACTATAATTTTGTACAAACGAAATTCAATTTTAACTTAAAATACGACTATCAGTTATGAATACAATTAGAAAAGCAGCCCTGACATTGTTTGCAATGATGCTGGCAATAAATCTGCAGGCGCAAAAAGGCAAAGTAAACAGAGCACTTACGCAGCTTGATATGGGGGAGGTGCAAAAAGCCTGGGAAACAATTCAGGAAGCAAAAGAACATAAAAAAGCCGTAGATTGGCCAAAAACTTATTATGTTCTAGGTAGAATATACCAGGCAATTGGTGAGTCAGAAAAAGAGGAAGTTCAGCAAATTGCGGAAGAACCTCTACAGAAAGCTTTTAAAAACTACAAAAAAGCAATGGAGCTTGATGATAAGGATAGGATTAACACAGATGTGGATTTAATGTTGGCGCCACTTTCTATCGGCTTTATAAATAAAGGTATCACCGCATTTAATGAAGAAAACTATGAGAAAGCATTTTATGCCTTTGAAAACGCACTGGAAGTAGGAGAAATGCCAGTTTTTGGTGATGCCGTTGATACTACCATTATCTACAATGCTGCACTTGCCGCCAATAATGCAGGTATGTATGATGAAGCTGTAGAATATTATAACAAAGCCATTGAATACAATTACGGTGGTCCGGAATTATATATTTACCTGAAAAATGTACATCTGGCTAAAGAAGATTCCGCCCAGGCTTTAGAAACTTTAAAAAAGGGTTTTGAAAAATACCAGGATGATAATAATATTGTTATTGAACTGGTAAATTATTATCTTGTAAGTGGAAATTCTAAAGAAGCTCTGGAATATATTGACTACGCCAAAAAAACAGATCCTTCCAATGCTTCCTTATATTTTGCTGAAGGTACTTTATACGAGCAAATGGGGGAGCAGGAAAAAGCAAGAGAAAGCTACGAAAGAGCTATTGAGATAGATCCCTCATTGTTTAATGCATATTACAATCTGGGTGTGCTTTATTATAATAAGGCAGCCACTATGTATGAAGAAGCCCAGGATATCAAGGACAATACAGAATATGCCAACGCAATGGAAGAAGCCAACGAGGTTTTGGCAAAAGCAATTCCTTACATGGAAGAAGCCAAAGAGCTAAGGTCAGATGAAATAACTGTACTGGAGACTTTAAAAACGATTTACTATCGTTTGAAAATGGAAGAAAAACTCGCCGAAGTAACTGCAGAAATTGAGGAAATGAAAGGCGATAGCTAATCTAATAATACAAAAAGGGGATACTGCTTATGAGTTCCCCTTTATTAATAAATACTCTATTTAACATAATATTAATTATATTACTATAAATAAAATAAATTTAAATCATTAAATGCACGGCATATTTTAGGAATTTACCATCCACATAGAAAATTTATCAAGGTAATGCCAGTAAGATAATAATACATCTTCCTGAAGGTTTCTTTTCAATAAAACTTCCCGGTAACACTCCAACCATATTTCTCTGGCTTTTGCATCAATGGTAAATGGCATGTGCCTTTTCCGAAGCATAGGTTTTCCCTGATTTTCATTATAATGTGGAAATCCGCCCAGAATTTGTATAAAAAAATCAGAAGCTTTTTGTTTAGCCAGCGCAAGTTCCGGACCTCTGGGCGGAAATAAATGACTGGCTTCACTATTCACAAGAAGTTCATAATGATCATTAATAAGATTTCGCATACCTTCTTCTCCAAGTACATCAAGCAATCGTTTATCGGGCAAATCAACTGCCGGTGATGCAATTTCTGGTGAAAATGGTGTTATATGTAAGTCTGCCACTTTTTTGAAATATTTATATGTAATTGATATTTAATTTATTAAATACATCTTCCTTTATCATTGCTGAAGGTGTTTTTTAATCATGGTTTCACAAATTTCCACAATCTCCTCTGCAGATTTGCCAGCTGGTTCAATGGGCTTTAGCACGGTATATCTGAGCTTTTGGCCTATAGCCAAAGGAAAAGAACCTCTCTGTTGCAAACGGTAATTTCCTTCAATGGCAAAAGGCACTACCAGAGCTGATGGAGATGCTTTAAGGAGTGTTTTTATGCCGCTCGATTTAAATTTTCTCACTTTACCAGTTTTGCTACGGGTACCCTCAGGAAAAATGCACGCTGAAAAATTATTTTCCTCAATGCGGCGGCCTAGAATAAATAATTGCCTGATTGCCTGGCTGTTATTCCTACGGTCAATAAGCACAGAACCACCATGATTAAGGTTATATGAAATACTTGGAATCCCTTTTCCCAGCTCTTTTTTTGAAATAAATTTTGGATGAAAGTCTCTGAAGCCCCATACTACTGGTGATATATCAAAAGAACTCTGATGGTTTGACACGATAATTAAAGGTCGTCCCTTTTTTAATTGCTGAAAACCCGAAAAATGTACGGTGTTAAATGTGAAAAGAAAATTTTTTAATAATAAATAATTTAAAATATCCACGGATAATTTATGTGCTTTATATCCCCCCAGGTTCTTAGAAATATACTGGATGGGATGAAAAATCAGCAATAACAGAAAAAAATTGAACACAAAGACAACGGAAGGTAAAAAAGCTATAATCTTTCGCATAGGGTTATTTTAACTGCAATGTTAGTAAAGTTCAGGTAATTTCTGTAGAGAACCCGGTAGATTTTTACGTCGCAATAACAAAATAAAATAATAGCCACCCTACCCTTCTTTATATCATGGCTAATGATCAAAATTTTGTAATTTTAAACTTGAAATTAACTAAAAATCCTGATATAATGGAAAATGAATTACAAATAGGAACAAAAATTGACCACGACAGGTATGGTGTGGGAATTATTGGTGGTATTAATCTTACCACGTATGATGTTTATTTTGAACGCAGCGGAAAAACCAGCATAGCTAAAAACAGTGATGAAATTAACGTTCTGGAGGAGGCAGGTTCAGGTTCAAATCCATCTATATCTATTGACATTGATGAGTTGGAAAAAGTTTTCCTGCGCGTAATGGACCTCAGTGGTTACCAGATGAAGCCTTCCGAACTGGGTTCAAAATGGGAAGGCGGTTCTTTGGTGCTAAAGCCGGGAAAGGATAATTTACAGCCAAAAGAGATACCAATTGAGACATTTTTTCATAAAATTGTCATGATTCGTGACCGGTTACGCGTGCTGGAACAAAACATAAACAGCAACACCAAATTATCTGATGAGGAAAAGGTAAACTTGCAACAATACATTACAAGAGCCTATGGCAGTCTTACAACATTTAATGTATTGTTTGATGATAAAGCCCATTATTTCACAAGTAAAAAATAGAAAGATATGCTGGAAAGAGCCTATTTATGTCCTTATTGTGGTGAATCCCAGATGGCTTTGATAGATCCTTCGGTATCGTACCAGGAATATACAGAAGATTGCTCCGTGTGCTGCCGGCCTATAGCTGTAAAATATTCTTTAGCGGGCCAGGATGTTGATTTGTCGGTTGCACCGGAGTGACTCCTTTTTATCGGCTCACTTTTAAAACTTCACCTTCAGAACTGGCAATAATTGCCGCACCACATGAATCGCTCCAAACATTCACAGAAGTGCGGAACATATCCAGTATTCTGTCTACTGATAGTATCAATCCAACCCCTTCAAGAGGTAACCCGATGGCAGATAGCACAATAGAAATCATTACCAAACCGGCCATGGGAATTCCAGCAGCGCCAATTGATGCCAGAAGTGCCGTGAAAACTACTAAAAGCTGCTGC
>JBEPYD010000407.1:0-4386 GCA_041641575.1 Bacteroidales bacterium | reverse complement strand
TTTGAAGTAAAAGAAGCAAACGGCGACCATGTGGGTATTCTCTACATGGACTGGTTTCCACGTCCATCAAAAAGAGGTGGTGCCTGGATGAGCAGTTTCCGCAAGCAGTCTGCAGCCAATGGAGAAGAAGTAACGCCCGTAATTACAACCAATTTTAACTTCACAAAACCAAGTGGAGATCAGCCGGCTCTGCTTAGTTTTGATGAAGTAACCACTACATTTCATGAATTTGGCCATGCCCTGCACGGATTGCTGAGCAGTTGCACCTACAATTCATTGTCAGGCACTTCTGTGCCCCGCGATTTTGTAGAACTTCCGTCTCAAATTATGGAAAACTGGGCCACCGAACCCGAGGTACTTGCCCTCTACGCAAAACATTATGAAACTGGCGAAGTTATTCCGCAGGAGATCGTTGATAAACTTAATAAAAGTAAGCATTTTAACACCGGCTTTGCTACTGTGGAATATCTTTCTGCTGCCTACCTGGATATGGCGTGGCATACACTTGAAGAACCTGAAATAAAAGAAACCCTCGCATTTGAGAAAGAAGCTCTTGAAAATTGTGGCTTAATTCCGCAGATCGTGGTACGATATCGTTCTCCCTATTTCTCTCACGTATTTTCCGGTGGCTACAGTTCCGGTTATTACAGCTATGTTTGGGCAGAAATTCTGGATGCTGATGCTTTTAATGCATTTAAGGAGACAGACCTGTTCGATCAGGAAACAGCCCTGGCATTCCGAGAAAACATTCTGGAGCGTGGTGGTACCGACGACCCAATGGAAATGTACAGAAATTTCCGTGGCAAAGATCCTGCAGTAGAACCCCTGCTTGAAAGAAAAGGATTATTGCAATAGCTTATTACCCCCCTAAGATACAATCCCGCATGGCTTTGGCTGTGCGGGATTTTTTATCCCTCTGCCTGGTACAATTACCAGTACTATATCCAAATATCTTTTTGATACGACCTGAATTCAACATAAGAGAAAAACCTTTCGCTATGTGGTGTATTTCTTCATTACTTATGTCCCTGCATGGTGCAAGTCTTTTCGACTTGTACCAAGAACTTTTGCCTCTAATGATTCAAGGCCAGGTTTAAATTTTAAAACTACATCCTTGTAAGGGCCTGTCAGGGCTAAAACAGGTTCAGAGCAATTTAAAAAAAAATTTTTCAAGATAAAAATTTAGCCCAAGTGAAAAATATTTGCGTTATTTTGGCACACTTCCTCATAGCCCTAATATCAAATACTACAGTTAGACACATAAAATAATCCAACTTTTTTCAGCCATTATTATATTTAACTTGTTATATATCTAAACAGTTACATTTTACCATAAACCAGGTAAAAAATTAGAAAAACACAGGCATATGCTAACAGTTAGCATTGAGAAACGTACAGAAATACTGGCATGGATATTCTTTTTAGGATTGAACTATCTTATTTTTCTTCCACGCTTTCTGCTGGAAATGAGCACCTCCGTATGGCTTCCTTTGGGACCGTTTATGGAGAAAGAGCTTTACGAAAAAGTTAAATTCTTTGTTACACGGGCCAATTACGATTTCTTTAGGTTTAGCTTTGACCTTATTGTTTTGCTTTCGGGATTTCTGCTTTTAAGAAAATTTATTCCCATTAAAATTGCTGCTTACATATTTGGGGCATTATATGTACATATATTCTTATATGGACTATATTTCAATGCTTTTGAGAAAATATACCAAACAAATCCACTATTTTATAACGACCTGATTTCACTCAAAACCGCCTTTTTTATCACATGGGACAGCCTGGGTTATTTATTTTTCCCCGCCTTGCTCATCCTGGGAGTAATTCTGGGAGCATTATTTTTTATCGCGAAAAAAATGCTCCGCCAGTTTGCAGAGATTAGAATCTCCGCCATTAGCTATGCAACTGCAGGTGCACTGCTTTTGTTATCTTTCGTAACTTTATACACCCAGGGGCTCCCTTTAAAAACAAATGCAAGTGTTCAGTTTTTCCTTTTCTCATTTACAAAAAACACAGCAGAATCAATTGCCACGCATCAGGAAATCAAATTTTTAAGCCCGGATATCATGCAGCTCAAGCTTACCAATGTTGATGCTCCCCTGCCAGTAAAGCCAAATATATATTTCATATTTATTGAAAGCTATGGCCGGTTTGCTTACGATAATTCCACGGTATCAGACGCGCATAAACCTGTATTGTCACTTGAAACAAACAAACTTAAAGAAGCGGGTTATCACATTGCATCGGGTTTTAGTACATCACCGGTTACAGGAGGTATATCCTGGCTGGCATATACTTCTATGCTCTATGGTTTTGAGATAGATAAGCAGGGCACCTATTATGCCCTTTTGCGTGATACTGCATGGTATAACTATCCGCACTGGACCCGAATGCTCAGGGGTAATGGATATACCAACTACCGGCTTAGCTCCATTGCCACCAACGATAGAATGACCATTCCATGGGAGATATACAGCAAATTCTATGCTGTTGACCAATGGATTACCTGGGAAGATTTGAATTATGAAGGCAAGGTGTATGGTTTTGGCCCTTCCCCACCCGATCAGTATGCACTCAACTTTGCACAGCAGGTGATAGATTCATCTGGCAATGAGCCCTATTCCCTGTTTTTTATTAGCCAAAATTCGCACAATCCATTTTTTAGCCCCTCAAATGTCGCTGAAAATTGGCAAAGCTTAAGCGATGGTACTTTAAATGAGGGGCAACGCTCCCGGTTTTTAGATAAACCAACCATTGATGATTATGCCTCTGCAGTGAATTACCAGGTTAGTTACCTTTCTGATTTCATCCGAAAAAGAAAAAATATTTATGATATTTATATTTTGGCAGGCGACCATCAACCTCCGCTTATCACTTCAAAGGAAGATAATTTCCAAACTCCTTTGTACATAATATCAGGAGATTCAGCACTCATTAAAAGACTGCACAGCTACGGCTATCAAAATGGCTTACTCATAGATGAAAACGCTGCAGGATTCATCAGTCATAGCGATGTTTATCACCATTTTCTGGCTACCATTCATCATTCAGATGCTGATATAAAAAACAAGGGGAATTAAATCATGAAAAAAATAAATCCTTCGCACCTGCAAAGATGGGCATTTGGTCATGCTGTTTTGATTTTTATTACAGCAATAGCACTGCTGTTTACAGAAATTTTATGGCTGCTAACGCCCATAGCTTTTATATCATTTGCGCTGCTCATATACGCGGACCGCCTTTACCTTTCAAGAATCAAACCGTGGGGTGGATACGCTAATCATATCACCCTTTTCAGGCTCCTGCTGGTACTGGCCATACCCATTATAGCCATGCGATATAATGATTTGGCTGTACTTATAACCGGCTCCCTCGTTATCCTGCTCGACGGTGCCGATGGATACGTAGCCCGCAAAACGAACAACATTTCAAAAACAGGTGCATTACTTGATATGGAGACAGATGCCCTTTTTGTACTTATATTATCCTACATTCACTGGCAATCAGGCACGTTGGCTTCCTGGATCCTGGGCGTAGGTTTAATGAAATACGTCTATACCATTCTCATTTACGTTGCCGGTCTTTTACCATTTGATCGTACCCGTACCCGCCTGGGCCCTGTGGCCGCAGTATTTTTATTTGTTGCCGAATTGTTTCCATATTTCACACCCCGTAACGTTTATATGCCTGTTTTAGCAGCCGCCAGTATCTTTGTTTTTATTTCCTTTGCATATTCAGGTTATATGGCCGTAAATCAAAAATATAAAATGGGTTGAAATTCCCGGAATGGGGCAAGTGTATTTAAGGTTTGGAGGTTATGCAGCACAAGTGAAAAACACTTGCGCTATTGAAGGGAGACACCTTTCTACAACGCTTTTTAGGCACCGTGTCCGCACCTCTAATACTGACTTACAACGCTATCTTAAAGACCAAGCTTACTAAAATGCTCGTCATTGCGAGCGAAGCGTGGCAATCTGTTCGTGGCTACTGAATCCCCACGCTTCCTTGACCCGATGATGCATTGCCAATAGACCGCTATACATGCGCTCGCGATGACGTGCTGATTTTACCGGCGTTTCCCAACACCTGGTTGTAGTTCCCAAAACCAAATCCAAATAACTTATTAAAATACCATGTAGAGGATGTGGCGGGTTTTTGAAAGCAACGGTTTTGCAGAAGAAACGAAAGCGTTTTCCCTGCTGGCGCGGACGTGTCGTCCGAGCCCGAGTACATTAGTTAGCTTGAAACACGAATCATTACCAAAGCAAAAATATTATTGTATTTTAGTATTGAAAATTCAAGTATTATCGGCAAACAAATTGATGTCTGAAAAATATAAAATAAGAGAAAAAAAAGCTTATTATACTACATCAACCATTGTTG
>JBEPYD010000406.1:0-4386 GCA_041641575.1 Bacteroidales bacterium | reverse complement strand
TATAGGCTGAAACGTCCCCGGCCTGGGTTTCAATAATGGGCAAGGCAGTAAGTGATCCTCCGCCTTTTACCATTGGCCTTAAAACATCTGGCAAATCGTTCATTTGTGCAGCCACCTCATCTGATTCAATTATTTTAGCTGCCCGCTCAAGCAATCTCGAGTGGAGATAAAATACATCGCCAGGATATGCTTCCCTTCCTGGGGGGCGGCGCAACAGCAAAGAAACCTCACGATAAGAAACAGCCTGTTTGGATAAATCATCATATATCACCAGGGCATGGCGACCCGTATCGCGGAAAAATTCGCAAATGGTTGCTCCGGCGAAGGGTGCATAAAACTGCAATGCAGCCGGGTCTGAGGCGGTAGCGGACACGATGACTGAATATTCCATGGCTCCTTTTTCTTCCAATACTTTGGCAATATTGGCCACAGTTGATCCCTTTTGTCCAATGGCAACATATACACAATATATAGGCTCACCACGATCATAGGCTTCTTTCTGGTTTAATATTGTATCCACGGCAATGGCTGTTTTTCCTGTTTGCCGGTCGCCGATAATCAATTCGCGCTGTCCACGGCCAATGGGTATCATGGCATCAATGGCCTTAATACCTGTCTGAAGGGGTTCTTTCACCGGCTGGCGATAAATTACTCCAGGCGCTTTTCGTTCCAGTGGTAATTCATATAATTCTCCTTTTACCGGGCCTTTTCCGTCAATGGGTTCGCCAAGGGTATTTACCACACGACCAAGCAAACCCTCACCTACACGTATGGAGGCAATTCTTCCGGTTCGTTTTACGGTATCTCCTTCTTTTATCAATTCCGAAAAACCAAGCAATACAGCCCCTACATTATCTTCTTCAAGATTTAGTACAATGCCTTTTACCCCGCTGTCAAATTCCAGCAGTTCATTAATCTGCACATTAGATAGCCCGTAAATACGAGCAATACCATCTCCTACCTGTAAAACTGTACCTACTTCTTCAAGCTCAACATCAGTTTTAATGCCTTCTAACTGTTGTTTAAGAATCTGTGATACCTCGGAAGGTTTAATATCAGCCATATTATTAATTGTTAATTACTGAAGTTTGTTTTAATCTTGATTTAATTTTGTTCAATTGTGTAGCAATACTTCCATCATATTGCATATCATCTATTCGCAGGATAAATCCTCCTACAATATCTTCTTTGGTTTTCTGTTCCAGTTCAAGTCCCTCCACTTCTTTTTCAGCCATCAATTTTTCAATGTCACCAAGCATTTCCTTAGACAGGGGTACCGCTGTTGTGATTAAAGCATGCGTTATGCCGGAATGCTCACGGTATAAACGGGTATAATGCCTGATAAAAGCCTCAAGGTAATATTCCCTGCCATTTTCAATAATGAGGTTTAAAAAATTGTATGTTAATGCATGCAACTTCTCAGAGAACAAAGTATTTGCAGCAGTTTTTTTTTCAGATTTCTTCAATACCGGAGTGAATAAAACCTTTCTTACTGTTTCCTCATTTTCCAGAATCAGTTTTATTTGTTCAAAGTCTTGGGCCACCGCTGTAAGCTGATTCTTTTCAAGCGCAAGATTAAACAAGGCTTTTGTATAACGCACTACAATCTTACTTTCATTCATAACCTAATTCAATTTGAGCTTATCTATTAAATCTGCTACATATTTTTGTTGTTTTTTATCCTGTGCAAGGGTTTCCCTCAGGATTTTCTCAGCTATTTCCACTGATAAAACAGCAATTTGATCTTTCATATCATTTATCATGGCATTTTTTTGGTTCTCAATTTCAGCCATTGCTTTTGCTGTTATTTTAGCTGCTTCATCTTTGGCACTTTCACGCGCATCTGCTATCATTTTTTCTTTCAGCTGCCGTGCTTCGCCTATCATGTTTTCTCTTTCGGCCTTCGTTTCTTCCAATATTTTATCATTATTGGCCTTTAGTTGTGCCATTTCAGCACGTGCATTGTCAGCAGCTTTTAAAGCGCCTTCAATAGTGTCCTCTCGGTTTTTAAGTGCCTGTAAAATTGGCTTCCAGGCAAATTTTTTCAATACAAAAAGTACAATGCTGAATGATAGCAGCATCCAAAACAATAAACCTATACCGGGGGTAACGAGTTCCATGATTATAAATTTTAAAATTCATTGAAAATCCGGAATAGCAGCCAACCGCTGTCTATTCCGGATAATTTTCTACAAGAAGAGGATGAGCAAACAAACCACCACAGCAAAAAATGCCACACCTTCAATAAGGGCGGCAGCCACAATCATGTTTGAACGAATGTCGCCTGCTGCTTCAGGTTGCCTGGCAATAGCCTCTAATGCAGTGCCACCAATACGGCCAATGCCAATGGCAGCACCAATAGTTGCCATAGCAGCACCAATTGCGGCACCAAATGTGCCTAAGGCCACTTCTAGTAATAAAAATAATGTTTCCATAAACCTAACTGGTTTTAAATTAATAAAAAAACTAATGATGCTCTGCAGTGGCCATACCAAAGTATAGCGCTGAGAGCAGGGTAAAAACATAAGCCTGAATCAAAGCTACAAGTAGTTCAAGCATTGTCATAAATATTGTAAATGCTATGGATAGTACAGATACGCCGTATCCAAAAGCAGGTTGCATTTCACCAAAAATAAAGATCAGGCTAAAAAAACCGAGTACAATAATATGTCCGGCGGAAATATTAGCAAATAAACGTACCATCAAAACAAAAGGCTTGGTAAACATTCCTACAATTTCTATAACAGGCATTAGCGGTATGGGAAATTTAAGCCACCAGGGTACACCAGGGGCATTGAAAATTTCCTGCCAATAGTATTTATTCCCGTTGAGGGTTGTAATCAAAAATGTAAAGAGTGCCAATACTAAAGTAACTGTAATATTTCCGGTAACATTTGCTCCACCGGGTAAAACAGGAATGAGCCCCATGAGGTTATTGATCCAGATAAAAAAGAAAATTGTAAGTAAAAAAGGCATAAACCGTTCATACTTTTTACCTATGGAGGGCTTCGCCACCTCATCTCTTATAAAAATAATAATGGGCTCTAATAGTGACTGCAAACCTTTTGGGGCCTTATCGGGACTATTTTTATACCGGTTAGCCACGCTGATAAATAACCAAAGCATGAGTGCAAGACTAAAAAATATAGCAGCCACATTTTTGGTAATGGATAAGTCAAGGGGTAACAGCACGGTACCATCCGCCAATTCCTCTATAATTTTTCCATCATTCTCACCTTCATCAGCAATACGAAAACCGTTATAGGAAGCGTGCCCATGATGAAATTTACCTGAAGAAAAAATCACCAGCCCTTTGTTCCCTGAATAGAGAATTACCGGAAAATTTATTCCAACATGTTTTTCTTCACCACTTTTCTTCTTATAACTAAAGATATGCCAGGTATATGAATCTTTAATATGATCGAAGATAAATTTACCCGGATCAAACTTTGCGCCGGCATGCTCATTATCATGAGAGGTTTCATTATGAGGCTCTTCTACAGCAAAAGAATTGTTAAAAACAAATACGGCAGCAAAAAGCAGTAATGTGATTAGTTTTCCCTTCATTTTCTTAAATTATACAATTTTTAAAAGTAGCTATAAAAAAGGGAACCTTCCAAATATTAATGTTGGTTTTTTTTTGCTTTTTGGATGATATATATCAACCCTCTGATTTCATATATTGTGAAAACAATATACATGATCATAAAAGAAATAACAAAAGGAAAATATGTTTCCCGGGGGCTGAGATAAAGATAAACACCCACAAACACAAGGAAAAGAAGTAATTTAAGCCCCATTAAGGTTAAAAACATATTGGTAAATAACTTTGGGTTTTTTTGGTGGGTACGAACCAGAAATGTGTGTGAGAGGAGTGTAAAAAAAACAAAGAAGAGGAGCAGAAAAGGAAAAACTGCAATATAATGTCCTTCGCCATAAGACGAGGTGAAATAAAAAGCACCTATAGCACCCAGAATAATTGCAATTGTAAGAAGACCTGAGAGAAAGCGAAAGAAAATAGCGCGCATAATGCTATCCAGATTATTTCATTCGTATAAAATCTTTTATGGCAAGGTAAATAGCTCCGGCAACTGCTATCACCGAAAGGAGCAGGGTAAACAAAGGAAATTGCATGGGCAATAGCTGATCCAGCTTAAATCCACCAAACACTCCTGCAAAAATAACGGCTCCCATTTGAAATGCGATGCCCGTATATTTTGCAAAATTATTTAATTCCTTCTTTTGTTTGTCCGGTGTTTGTTTTGGGCTGGAATCCTGTTTTTTGTTCATTTCCATCCATATTACAATTTCCGGTAAATTTAGCACCGGGCTCTATGGCCAGCTTATTGGCAATAATATCACCATTTATACGGCCGGTTGCTTTAA
>JBEPYD010000405.1:0-4392 GCA_041641575.1 Bacteroidales bacterium | reverse complement strand
ACGTGATTTTTGGATCGTGGGAAAAGTATTTGAAAACCAAACCGTCCATCCGAATGTCTCGCTGGATGTAAATCCCACCTCACGGCAGATGGTGCAAAACCTGGTGCCTACCGGCATGTTTGGCAAACTGATGCAGGTGGGGGCGCGTTTCCATCAATCCGGATGTATGGGTTGCATTGGCATGGGACAGGCACCGGCTTCCGGTACCATAAGCCTGCGTACCATGCCACGTAATTTTCCGGGCCGCTCCGGTACGCTCGACGACCAGGTGTACCTTTGCAGCCCCGAAACCGCTGCAGCTTCAGCATTAACAGGAGAAATTACAGATCCCAGAACCCTGGAGCAGAGCCATCAGATGAAATATCAGCGGTTCTCATATCCTGAAAAGGAAATAGTAAATACCCAAATGCTGATAGCACCCCCTGAGAACAATCGGGAGATTTCCCTGCAAAAGGGCGAAAACATTAAATCACTGCCGGAAACTAAAGCGCTTGAAGATGCCTTTGAGGTTCCTGTACTGCTGAAAATGGAGGATAATATCTCTACCGATGAAATACTGAGAGCCGGAGCCGAGGTGTTACCTTTCCGCAGTAATCTGCCTAAGATCAGTGAGTGGGCATTTTATGTAATTGACAAGGAATTCCATGCAAGGGCCAAAACCGCGCAGCAGGAGCATGGCGGACATATCGTGGTAGCAGGTGAAAACTACGCCCAGGGATCGAGCCGTGAGCATGCTGCCCTGGCGCCCCGTTACCTGGGCCAGAAAGCCGTGATAGCCAAAAGTTATGCCCGTATTGGCTGGCAAAACCTGGTGAATTTTGGCATTGCCCCGCTGGAGTTTGTAAATAATGACGATTATGAAACCATTGACCAGGGAGATGTGATAAAAATTGAAAACCTGTTGAAATGCATTAAAGAAAACAGCCGGATAACAGCAGTAAATAAAACCAAAAACAAGGAAATAGCCCTCAGGCAAAGCATGAGCAAAAGACAAAGAGAAGTGCTTCTGGCCGGTGGGGTAATCAATTATTTTAGACAGTCAGGGTAAATGATGTGGGGATAGATGCTGCCAACGTCCCGGCTATATGCGCCTGGTGTGGCTTCCAGACCCGCTGTGGATTTATCAGCTTGAACGCATGATTGAGGGTAAATCGAAACCCTCCTTATACCAAGGATGCCACGGCTGGGGTATTATAGCTTTTGTGCCCGGTCTTCCATTCAAAACCTGTAATTTAGTCCTAATCCCAAATTGATAAAACTATAAGGTAATCTTTTATCCGTATGTGTAAATTTTTGGAGCCAACAACTCCCTAACTTAATATTGAATTTTAGTTTTTCTCCACCTAATCTTAAAAACAAATTTGGCTCAACTAATAAACTATTATCATGGTATGTCACAAATGGTCCTGTTTCTGAAGTCCGGTTATAATAATTATGATCAATCATGCTGGAATGAAGTAATCCAGCTTTTAATCCAAATCCATAATCCATATTGGCAAATTTGGAATCAATCTTTCCGTAATTAAATTGTAAAAAATAAATTTGATAATTACCATATAGGTTTCCAGGATTTGCATCTTTATAGGCATCTCCGTATCCGTAACCAAGTCCACTATATAGTTCAAAAATTTTATTGTTCCCAATATTTTTATATAAACCTGCTGCAACTTGAACATAATATTCGTTGTCGGGTCTTAGACTTCCAAATCCCTGAATAGCAATTATATCAGTTAATCCGTACGAGATTGTGGCATTAGCAGAGGCAACAGATGAAATACCTGCATCAAGTCTTGTATCATGTTTTTCACTAATCAATGGAATATCTGACATCATAGGATGATAAACAATACAATGCGACATTGTCAATGAAATTAAAAGTCCAAAAGTTAGTAATTTAATTTTCATATTTACAGTTCTTTGTTTTAAAAATGCGCACACGTGCTGGCATATATCGTCGTACCGCCCTTGCCTATCCGATTACACCAGCCGCATTTTTGCTCTACCAAAGTACGAAATACTTCCAACTTATCAAAGTGCTGGCGGTATGCGATATGATGCCTTGTTACCGCCTGGCGTATTATTCTTTCAGTATTTTTTCAATTTCTTTTATTAATTTTTCTACAGGTTCAAAATAGGGGAGTACTAATTTCTCAGTGAAATCAAATAAATCGTCATAGTCTCCCTTTTGTCTAAAGGTAAATAATTGCGAATAAATTTTTCCTAATTCCGATGATATTTTTTCAGTCTTGATAAAATGTTGTGAAAAATTTGATTTTGCTCCATTATGTGTCGTAGGGTTTATATCGGATTTTAATAATAAGGCTGTCACAGCATAATAAGCAGAATAATACAGTCTGTTTATCGTGGAATTCCATTTTTTATTTTCTGCTAATATTCTTGCGTCATCAAATGTATCCAGGGCTCGGGAGTATCTGTAGTTAATTAAATCTTTTTTGGTTCCGGTCATTTTATTTTAATCCCTTCTTTTTCTATGTTCTCGAATAATGGAGTAATCTTATGATTAAAATTCCAATCATTTTTCGCATAAATCAAGGGAGAGAAGATTTCTCCAGTTTCAAGCTCAAGTTCATAAAAATCATCCATTAATTTTGTTTCAGTATCAATAGATATTTTTTCTCGGTTCAGAAGGATTAAAATATCCCAATCTGATAGTTTTCTTGAGTCTCCCCGAGCACGAGAGCCATATAAATAAATCTCAGAATCCGGATAATTCTTATTCGCGGTACTGATTATTCTATCTATTATTTTCTCTCTCTTGGTCATAATCCAAATTTAATGAATTTTAATCATTTAGTATTCTGGTTTTTTTCTTCATACGCTTGGCGGTAACAAACCCATAAACCCATTACGTTTATGAGTCCAAAGAGAACATTGTGCACATTGTATGTTAACTGGCTTTTCATAAGTAACTCACCGATTTAGAACACATATAGAAATATTCATATTTATTATTCTTGCATCCCCGCGAACAATCCACAACACTTTTCGAGATCAAATATAGAAAAATTTAACGTTTGAATAATTGGAAGGGGCAAAATTTCAATCATTTAATGTTTTTGGGCGGGTATAGGTGCCAAAATACCAAAATATCCTGTTTGTGTGCAGGGTGTATCAAAAAACCAGTGCCAGAGGCTAAAAACACCGGAATAGATATACGAAAAACATTCAATCCCCATGGCATACAGGCCTGATTAGAAGACTAAGCCCAACATGAATGAATACCCAATTGAGCCGGAATTTCCAGGGCAGCATCCCCAAAAAAAAGGCAGTGAGTACGATTACTTACTGCCTTTTTTTTGGGCTCAACTGTGCCTTAATTCCTAAAATGTCGGGCTTTCGTGCTTTATTTAAGACATTTCGGTAACATTTCCAAAAATCCGATACATTTGTCATAATCCAATTCATAAAAGTTGACACCAAGATTAATGGTCTCATAATATTTAGCCTGGTTCTTCATATAAAATTCTTCCGATGGCATTTTCCAAAAATCCCGCCCTAATTTTTCCGAAACAAACCATTTCTCAATTAATCTTGCAGCTCTACCATTTCCGTCTCTAAATGGGTGTATATGTGCAAAGCGTAAATGAATCAATGAAGCATAATAAAAAACTTCTATTTGGTTAAGATCAGAGGAGATTAATTCATTTATGTCTTGGAAAAACACTTTCATTTCTTTCTCTACAAATTTTGGTTCAACAGCCATATAGGATAATCCAGATTTTCCGAAAACTCCAATCTGTTCGATTCTATATTTTCCTCTTTTGCTTCTTATTAACAAAGTGTCTGAAAATATTTGATGACAATTCAACAGATTTTTCTCATTCAGCTTGTTGTTCTGTGCAAATCCGTATGCTTCAATTAAATCCTCTATTTCTTCAATTTCTTTTCCTACCTTGAACTTGTCCTTGTTCATTTCATAATTCATGTAGGAATTCAAATCAATACTATTTCCTTCAATATTTGATGAATAAACAGCTGAAGATTTTGTCAAATATTCAAATCCACCACGATTTTCAGAAAAATAAAAATCCTTTATCAATTTAGAAATTTCATTTCCAATTAAATCCTTATATGTGTCTAAATATTTTCTTTCAGTTATTCTCATTTATCCGCATATTTAAGCACAAATATACTCATTTTTAATGTCAATTCCTTTGAGTACTTCGGTTTCCGAGTATAAGCACTACGGTCGCTTGTAAGTTGTCATGGCGGATTTCGGAGCTCGTTTCTGTCCGGCAGGACGGAACCCACATTGCAATTAAGAATCGTTAACTTTTTGATAATGAGCTTCCGTACTTTTAAAATTTTCACCAGTGTGCCACACGGATTTTTTTCGTTTGATGGGAGTGGGATTATATTTTAAAAGATTAT
>JBEPYD010000404.1:0-4392 GCA_041641575.1 Bacteroidales bacterium | reverse complement strand
GGAGAACATATGCAGAGCGTTTACTTGATGTTTTCGATGGTGAAAATGAGAACCCACAACTTGCACATGTAGCCACAGATGGGGAATCTTATGGCCATCATCACAGACATGGCGATATGGCTTTGGCTTATGCACTGAATTATATCGAGGAACACGAGGAAGCGGATATTACGATCTATGGCGAATATTTAGAAAAATTTCCACCTGAATATGAGGTAATGATAAAAGAGAGCACAGCCTGGAGTTGTGCACATGGGGTGGAGCGTTGGAATTCGAACTGTGGATGCCGTGCAACGGGCGATCCTTCCATTTCTCAGGAATGGCGGCATCCGCTCAGGGAAGCTTTGGACTGGCTTCGCGATAAGATAGCCGTAATTTACGAAAAAGAAAGTGAAGGGTTGCTGATTAAACCCTGGGTGGCACGGAACGACTATATCAAAGTTATTCTTGACCGTTCGGAGGGGAATGCAAATGCCTTTTTTACCGATCATGCCATAAAGAACCTTACCAAAGATGAGCGCGTAAAAATACGTAAACTACTTGAAATGCAGCGCCATGCCATGCTCATGTATACCAGTTGCGGTTGGTTTTTCGATGATATTTCGGGTATAGAAACAGTGCAAATTATCCAATATGCCGGGCGGGTTATTCAATTAGGTGAGGAGTTTAGCAATGTACGCCTGGAAGAAGGTTTTCTGAATATTTTACAAAATGCGCGAAGCAATTTTCCAAAATACGGCGATGGGCGAACCATTTACGAACGTTGGATAAAACCTGGTATTATTGATTTGCTCAGGGTAGGAGCGCATTACGCCATTTCATCCCTTTTTCTCGATTATCCCGAAAATACAACTATTTCGGCATATAATGCTACCAGTAAGGCATTTATGCGAAGAGAAGCAGGGGAACAAAAAATCGTTATAGGTAAAACACTTATTCATTCAGAGATAACTGAGGAAGAGAAAATGCTTTCATTCGCAGTGTTGCACCTGGGTGGACATAACATTGCGGGCGGCATTAGAGAATTTACAGAAGAGCATAACTATAATACTATGCTCAACGAAATAAAGGAAGCCTTTGTTAAGAGTGACCTGGTACACATTATACATTTAATTGACAAGCATTTTGATTCGCATAACTATTCATTCTGGCACTTGTTTAAGGATGAACAGCGCAATCTTATCAACCAGTTGCTTTCTGAGCGTCTGGATGAAATAAGTGCCTCTTTCAGGAGTATTTTCAACAATAACTATGGTTTGATGAAGGTATTGAATGATTTTGATATCCCGATGCCTTCAGCTTTTTCAGTTTCAGGAGAATTTATTCTGAATAATGATTTTGTGCATAACCTGGAAGCCGAACAAATGGATATGAAAGAAATAAAGCGTATTTCAAGGGAGTTTAATGATTTTTCCCTGAAGCCGGATAAAAGCACTATCTCCTTTAACATGAATAAGAAAATAAATAACCTGATGCAGCACGTGTATGATCACCCTGTGAAAATAGATGATATAAAAGTGCTTGATCGGTTGCTTGCCATTGGGAGACAACTTCAGCTTGACCTCGATTTATGGAAAGTTCAAAATACTTATTTTCTGCTTTGGAAAAACAAATTCCCTGAAATAAATATAAAAGCCAAAACCGGGGATAAAGAGGCAGAAAGATGGCTTGGATATTTTTATAATCTGGGGCGGTATTTAAATATAAAAATTGATGAATCTGTAATGGAAGAAAAAAATTAATTTCATAACTTGCGCTTTTATTTAACTCGATAGGACAAGAGTATATATTTTTGATTATTAACCAATTAACTTATAATCTTTAATACAATGGGAACAAAAGAAGAAAAATTAAGAGATGCTTGTTATAACGCTACAACAGCATTTGGCAAAATAAACGATCCTGCTTACGATGAAATTAAGTCAAAACTTGAATATTGTATAGGGAGTTACGACTTTGACAAAAATCCGGTAGGACTTTATGAAGCAGGAGAAGAGGCTTTGCCTGTACTAAATGATGCCAAAAAGAAGTATCCGCGTAAATTCAACAAAAAAATCATCACGGATCTGGAAAAGGGAGTGAAATCGAAGTAACTGTTTTCCGGTAATTCCTTCATTTATTTTTTATCCTTACCGTACGTGCTGAATATTCAGAATGTACGGGTGGTAACTAATTGCCAATTATCAAGCTGGTAAAACAGGATACGTATGCTTCCGAATGATCTTTAACACTATTGGCTGATGATTGTTACGCTATGTATACAGAATATATTATCTGATAATTGCAGCAAAGTCTGATAAATATGAAGTCACCAATTGTGTAAAACAACTAATTTAATGCGAATGAACATTCCTGTAGCAACTTACAGAATACAATTTAATAAAGCATTTACATTTACCCATGCGTATGAAATTTTAGAATATTTACATGCACTGGGAATTACGGATGTATATGCCTCACCCATATTTGAGGCCCGGCCCGAAAGCATGCACGGATATGATGTTACAAACCCGCATAACTTAAACCCGGAGTTGGGGGGGCAGGGAGAATTCTCCAGGTTGTCGGAATTAAGAAAGTCATTGAAGATGGGATGGTTACAGGATATTGTTCCAAACCATATGGCTTATCATTCCAATAATAAAATGCTTATGGATGTGTTGGAAAATGGTAAAGAGTCGTCATTCTCCAAATATTTCGACATCAACTGGAATGCACATCAGCCCAACTTTAAAAATAAAATTCTGGCACCCTTCCTTGGCAAACCTTTTGGATATGCCCTGCAGGAAGGTGAAATTAAACTCGGACTCCAGGATGATGCCTTAAATGTGTATTATTATGATATGGATTTCCCCCTGAATCCATTAAGTTATAAGTATATCATGCCTCTTTTTGGGTTTTCAGAGGGATTTACTGATCATTTAAAGAATCTGCTTAAAAACCTGCAGCAAAACAATGCCGGTGAGCCTTATCTTAAAAGCGCAACGGAAATAAAGGAGTACGTTCAGCAAGCTATTAAAGACAAAAGCTTCAGGGAAAGTCTTAAAAAGAACATTGACAAATTAAATCAGGATGAAGATAAGCGCATCCTGCATCGGTTGCTGCAAAACCAGCATTACCAGCTTTGTTTCTGGAAAGTAGCAGGAACAAGCAACAATTATCGCCGGTTTTTTACCATTAATGATCTTATTTCATTACGTGCCGATAACAAAGAAGTATTTGAAGGTACGCATAAAGCCATCATCGGGAAAATTCAACATGGTGATTTTACCGGTGTGCGAATTGACCATATTGACGGTCTGTATTACCCGCTTCGATACCTGCGTATGCTCAGAAGCAGGATTGGAAAAGCGTACCTTGTTGTGGAAAAAATACTTGAAACCGGGGAGAAATTGCCTGCATCATGGCCCGTAGAAGGTACCAGTGGCTATGATTATATGGTTTATGCCAATAATCTGTTTTGCGATGAAAAAAATTATGACAGCTTCATTGAGCAATATCATAAATTTCATCCGGAACCAGAGGTACAGCCTAAAGACAGAATAGCTATTAAAAAGGAGAACATCCTGTTAAGCGACCTTAACAGCTCTCTTGAAAACCTGGTTGAGCTTTTTCAAAGACCAGTCTGGCGCCAGGTTCTGGGAGCTGATGCAAGCCTTGTTGAAATTAAGAACGCAATCACCACATTTTTGTGCTATTTGCCTGTGTACCGGACTTATATCAATCCCCGCGACCTGCGCAGCTCTGATAAAGAGCTGATTTTGGAAACACTGGAAATTTGCCGGAAAAAGAAACCTGAGCTAAACCATGTGTTCTCCTGTCTGGAGGATATTTTTTTATTGAAATGGAAAGGTAAAATAAGCCCGTCGCAGCGCGATGAAGTGGTGCATGGCATTATGCGGTTACAACAACTTTCAGGGCCTTTGATGGCCAAAGGTGTGGAGGACACTTTATTTTATACTTATTACCCTCTGCTTTCTGTGAATGAAGTCGGAGGTTCACCCTTTTCTTTTGGGAATGGCATAGAAGGTTTTCATGCTTTTTACCAGAACAGGAGTAAAGAATTTGGCCAGGCAATGAATGCCTCTGCCACACACGATACCAAACGTGGTGAGGATAACCGGGCAAGGGTAAACGTACTGTCTGAGATACCCGAAGAGTGGTTTGCAGTCTTCCGTAAATGGCAGAAAATAAACAGCAGGCATAAATCTGCCTTTAATGATCAGTTACTGCCTGATGAAAATACAGAATACGCTTTATACCAAACTTTGCTGGGTACTTTCCCCCTTGAACCTTTTGATAAAGCAGATTACACTGGCAGAATACAGGAATATATGCTGAAGTTTGTAAAAGAAGCCAAAGTACATACTTCCTGGATTGATCCAAATGAAAATT
>JBEPYD010000403.1:0-4375 GCA_041641575.1 Bacteroidales bacterium | reverse complement strand
TGGGTGATGATTTTGCTTTTTCAATTTCAGGAAACTACCAGCACAATGATGGTTTCTACACCAATACCACCCTTAACGATCCTGTGGATGTGTACGATTCTTATGGTGGACGCATTAAGCTGATCTATGATATTACAGATAATTTGCGCATTGAGAATATTGCCGGATATGAGAACAGCAAACAGGGTGGGTATCCCTATGCCGTATATAATGATTCCCTGCAAAAAGCCAATGACATTAATTACAATCAGTTTAGCTCATACAACAGGGTTATGTTTTCTGACGGATTAAAACTTAATTATAAGGGTAATGGATTTGAAATCAACAATACAGCCGCGTACCAGTATTTTGATGGCACACAAAAAATTGATCAGGACTTTTCACCGGCTTCCCTTTATTTTATAGGCCAATTACAGGAACAAAACATGTTTTCTAATGAAATCATCATAAATTCAACCGGAAAAGGTCGCGTTCAATGGATTTTTGGTGCCTTTGGATTTATGCAACTGATGGATTCAAAAGTAGATGTGAATGTTTATGGTGCAGACATGTGGTACCTTAAAACTTACGAGGAGAATATCAGAGGTTATGCATTCTTTAACCAGACAACTTTTAAAATTACAGATGATCTTTCTGTTACAGGGGGATTACGTTACGACAGGGAGCTACACGAGCAACGGTATTTGTACGAAGGTATCCGGGCAGAAACGGCATTATCTGAGGTTGATACAACTTACCCCGAAAAGAGAAGCGGAGACTGGTTACCCAAGGTGGCGTTGAACTATAAAATGGCGCACATTTCAGTGTATGCATCTTATTCCACCGGGTATATCCCCGGGGGATATAATACTACCGTAGAAAAGCCGGAGCATTTGAATTTTGAAAGTGAAAATAGCCATAATTTTGAATTAGGGATGAAATCATCCTTAATTAAGCGATACCTATATGCCGATCTGGCAGTTTTTTATACGAAGTTAGATAACCAACATATTTATCTTCCTGTGCCCAGTGGACGTGGGTCCTATGTTGGAAATGCCGGTGAATCTGAAAACAAAGGGGTTGAGGTTACCTTGAAAAACAGCCCCATATCTGGTTTTGAAGGTTTGATAGCATATGGTTATACCCATGCCAAAATACTTGAATATATCAAAGATTCAACAACCAACTACAATGGCCATTATACACCATATATTCCCCGGCACACCCTTGCAGTGCAATTATCACAGACATTTCGCTTAAAAAACAACATCTTAATTGAAAAAATAAAGCTAAACACATTAATTCGCAGGCAGGGAACTTTGTACTGGGATCTGGAAAATGAATACAAAGAGGATCCTTATACACTGGTAAATGCCAAAGTATCTTTTATTCGTAAAAATATTCAGTTTGACATTTGGGGCCGGAATTTGTTTGGAGCTAATTATAATGAATTTATGTTTAATGCCCTTGGAAGTACATTTGTGCAAACAAATCGTCCATCACAAATAGGTGTAAATCTTTCAATAAATTTTTAGGAGAAGGCATTAGATGATAGCGAAAAACTGGAAGAAATTCCCTGTTTTATTCAGCTTGTATATTGCGCAGGCTGTGCCAATGAGTTTTTTTTCAACTGTAGTGCCGGTAATAATGCGTCAGGAGCAATATTCCCTTGAGTCGATAGGATTATTGCAATTGGTAAAATTACCCTGGATTTTCAAGTTTATATGGGCACCATTTGTGGATAGCAATGCCCGTACACGCAAACAAATTAACCGGTGGATTATTCTGTCTGAATTATTCTACGCAGTTGTAATCATCAGCCTTGGTTTTTTTGATCTTGAGACTGATTTCAGGCTGATGATTGTACTTATAGTACTGGCATTTGTTGCTTCTGCCACGCAGGATATTGCTACAGACATTTTCGCCATACTGGTACTTAAAAAAGAAGAACGGAGCTTTGGAAACAGCATGCAGTCTGGTGGTAGCTTTGTAGGCAGCCTGCTGGGGACAGGTGTTCTCCTGCTGGCCTATTATTATTTTGGCTGGCAAAATCTTTTATTTATTTTGGCTGCATTTGTCGGGTTTGCAATCATACCACTTATACTTTATAAACCCGATGTAAGCAAGCCTGCAGACGAGCAAAAGAAACGGGTAAAACTAAAGGAAGTATTTCTGTTTTTTGCTGATCCGGCTTGCAGGCGACATCTGCTGCTGTTGCTTTTTTATTATTCCGGGATAATTGGGGTTTTAGCCATGTTAAAACCTTATATGGTAGACCTTGGGTATAATGTAAAAGAAATTGGGTTTATGTCTGGAATAGTAGGTACTTCAACCGCTGCACTGGCTGCTCTTGCTTCCGGATATATTATCAAACGTATAGGTCGGAAAGCATCCTTCTACCTGTATGCTTTTATAAATGTATTGGCTGCCACATACTTTTATATTATTTCTTTACAGGAACCTTCAACCATGCAGATTTATGCAGGCATTTGTCTGCTTTGGGGAGCTTATGGTTTATCCACGGTTATTATTTATACCAGCTCTATGGATAAAGTAAGAAAAAACAGGGAAGGCACAGATTTTACCGTGCAGATAGTAGTTACACACCTTAGTGGTATCATTATGGCAATATTGAGTGGAAGAGTGGGTGATGCCTTTGGTTATAACGGATTGTTTTTTATGGAAATTATTTTGGGTACTTTTGCACTGATAATTGTATTTTACAATTATCCGGTATTTTTTAAGAAAAATAGAAAAGGCAGCTAATTTGCCATTAAAAAGGCTTCTTTTACTATTCACACGAGCTAATAACAGATAATTTAAGTAACTTAATGAGCAATCATATAGATTTAATTCAAAAATATAATGTGCCAGTACCCAGGTACACCAGCTATCCGCCAGCCAATCATTTTACTGAGGACTTCTCTCCCGGGGATCATGTCCGGATGATTATGCAATCCAATTCCGGTCAACCACAGCATATTGCTTTTTATATACATATTCCTTTTTGTAAAAAAATATGTTTTTATTGTGGATGCAATGCATGCACTGCCCGGGACAATACTGTTGTAGAGAGTTATATACAGGCGCTGAAGCAGGAAATAAAACTGGTGATGCAACATATTGATAAATCCCGGAAAGTTTCTCAAATTCACTATGGTGGCGGAACTCCTAATGCAATAGATGTAAAGTATTTGAAGGAAATTAATGATTTGTTTTCAGAAAATTTTTCTTTTATCGACAAGCCGGAAATTGCCATTGAGTGCAACCCTGCCCATTTGGATTACGCATATATTGATGGATTGGTAGAAGCTGGTTTTAACAGGTTCAGCCTGGGTATTCAGGATTTTGATAATGAAGTACTAAAAACGGTAAACCGCAGTCCTTCTGCCATTGAGGTTGAGGAACTGGTACAATATATAAAAGAAAAAGATAAAGGAGCCTCTGTGAATCTGGATTTCATTTACGGACTTCCCGGTCAAAACATAGAAAGTTTTGCAAAATCCATTGAAAAAGCTGCTGCTATACGTCCTGACCGGCTTGTTACTTTTTCCTATGCCCACGTGCCATGGATGAAAAAGCACCAGCAAATACTTGAGAAGAAAGGATTGCCTGAATCCGATGAAAAAATGGCCATGTTTCTTCGTTCGGCTGAAATTCTTAAAGAGGCAGGATATATCGCCATTGGCCTGGATCATTATGTACTTCCGAAAGATGAACTAAACCAGGCGCTGCAGAACAATTCACTGCATAGAAACTTCCAAGGTTATTGTACCCGCAGAACAACCGGGCAGGTATATGCCTTCGGCGTTTCTTCCATCAGCCAAATGGAACAAGGGTATGCTCAAAATACCAAAGATATAGACACATACATTAAAAGTATTGCTGAAGGAATACTTCCCGTAGAAAAAGGATGTGTAATAGGGTCTGAGCAGCAGGTTATTAAGGATGCTATTACAGAATTAATGTGTAATTATCGGTTGGATTTTAATCAACTGGCCGAAAGGCACCAGCTGTCTGCTCAACAGGCTTTGAATGTGTTGCATTTTAAGCCTGAAAAATTAAAAGAATTTATTGCCGATAGGCTGCTTCACTTTTCAGATGGCATAATCAATGTCTCAGAAACAGGTAAGCTTTTCATTCGTAATATAGCTGCCTCACTTGATCCCGCTTATCAGCGACAGGTAAATAAGTATTCAAAATCAGTGTAATATGCTAAGGACTGAAGCCGAATATACCATAATTGGTGCCGGCCTCACCGGCTTAACCCTTGCCTTTTACCTGGCCAGGAGTGGCGCAAAAGTTTTACTGGTTGATAAAAGCAGCAGGGTAGGCGGGGTGATTGAAACCCGCAATAAAAATGGTTTTGTTTTTGAAACAGGACCCAATACAGGTA
>JBEPYD010000402.1:0-4406 GCA_041641575.1 Bacteroidales bacterium | reverse complement strand
TACAGGATATACCAAGGGCACGGAAGGAATTATGCGCGAGTTTGACAGGGGATATTCAGAGGTTACATTTTGTAAGATCGCTGTAGAAGTAAAGGCTGATGAAGCCGTAATTCACAAGGAATTTCATCTTTCATCGGCTGATCCCAAAATTGTGGGTGTGGAAAATTCCATTCCCGTGGGCTTTACCAATTACAATGTAGCTGATCAACTCGCTGACGTTGGAATGGAAGCCATACACCCCAAAGCATCAAAACCTATTGAAGTGGCAGGCATTAATCTGAGGATAAAAAATACTTTTGAACCCGATCACGAAGGAACATTGATATCAAAAGGTTATATCAGTTCCAATTCAAGAATTGAAATCATATCAGGAAGCAATAAAGTTACAGCTGTTGAAATTCATGATCCCCTTATGGTTGGCGAGGTTGGCTTTGATTTAGGCATCATGCAGATATTCGCCAAACATGGTGTTAGTTATATCCTGAAAGCCACAAGCGCAAACAGCATTACGGCTATTGTACATGAAGAAGCCGTAAATAAACCTCTGGTAAAAGAACTGCAGGAAAAATATTATCAAGTTACGGTTGAAAAGGTGGCTGTAGTATCTGCCCTTAGTACCAATATTGCTAAACCCGGATTTCTTGCAAGGGCCACCACGGCGCTCTTCAATAAAGGAATAAATATTGCAGCTGTATCTCAAACCCTTGCACAGGTAAATATGCAATTTGTGGTTTCCCGTAAAGATTATGAAGATGCTATTCGTGCCCTGAATAGCGAATTATGTGTAAACGGACAATAAAAAACCGCATCTGCACAATTAACTTTCCTAAAAAGAATCATTTTTCATTAATTTACATTAAATGCAAAAAAACACTACAATTATTGGCTGCCATGGCTGCGCTTGTTTAGAGAATGACTGAAAACATATAGTTTTTTGTTTCACCTACAACAACAAAGGTGAACAGGCAAACAAACCGATGGTTATGATGTGTATAACCAGCCTATGGAATTATGAAGAAATTCTGCCTAACAGTCCTTGTTTTTTCTCTGTTCGTGCAGGCAGCAACCCTGTCATACAAGCCCCAGGACACAATTAAAACAACTGATTTTGAAGGATTTAAGCCATACCTACACCAGAAGAATGATACCACGTATGTCATAAACTTTTTTGCTACATGGTGTATTCCCTGCAGGGAAGAAATGCCTGATTTTGTGAAGGTAAGTGAGGAAATGGAGGGCAAGAAAGTTTCATTCCTTTTTGTGAGCCTTGATTTTCCCTCGCAGGTAGAGAGCCGCCTAATTCCATTTATTAAAGAATACAAAATGGCAGATGAAGTTATTCTATTGGACGATCCTGATCAAAATGCATGGATTGATCAGGTATCTCCTGCCTGGAGCGGAGGGATACCTGCAACACTTATTTACAAAAATAACCAGCGCTTATTCCTTGAAAAAATGCTCTCTTACAAAGAATTAAAAATGCAAATTCTGAATATCAGCAATTAAATTATTTTATAACTTAAATTTTGCAATTATGAAAACAACGCTTAATCCAAATCTGCAAAAAAGCCTCAGGCTCTTTATACTTTTTACTTTTATCAGCACTTTTACCGCTTTTGCCGGCGGTTATAAAGTAGGTGATAAAGCATCTGACTTTAAGTTAAAAGATGTTTCCGGAAAATATATCAGCCTGTCTGATATTGAAGGTACAGAGGGGTATATCGTGGTGTTTACAAGTAATGTTTGCCCATACGCCATTGCTTATGAAGATCGGATAATTGCCCTGCATAATGAATTTAGTAAAAAAGGATATCCGGTAGTGGCCATTAATCCTAACGACCCCGCCCTTGCCAAAGGTGATTCCTACGAGGCAATGAAAACCCGTGCCAATGAAAAGAATTTCCCTTTTTACTATGTTAAGGACGAAAAACAGGAAGTGTTTAAAACATACGGAGCAGAAAGAACACCCCATTTTTACGTTTTGGAAAAAGATGTTGATAACCTGGTGGTTCAGTATATTGGTGCATTGGATGATAATTATAAGGAAGAATCAAAGGTGGAGAAAACATATGTTGCTGATGCAGTAGCTGCCGTTCTGCAAAATGAACAACCAGATCCGGACTTTACAAAGGCTATTGGCTGTACAATTAAATACAAATAAACCAGGTGAAAAGGATGAAAAAATCCAATTAATAAACATTTATATACTATCTTTTATATCTGAATGAAAACCTGTGGGGCCTTAGCCTTTGACAGGTTTTTTTTACTTTTGAAAATTAAAGCGTACTGAAACAAACCAAATCAAGTAAACGTACCGTTTTAGATTAAAAGTTATCTGAAAATATTCAGGATGAAAAAATATATCATATTATTGTTTCTGGTTTCGGGTGTAAGTGTCTCTTTAACAGCCCAGGAAAAGAAATACAGCAGCAAATCAAAGAGAGCAATCAACTTTTATGAGCAGGGAGCACAGGCTTTTGAGCAATACCGCCACGCCGATGCCATCAATCTTTTCTATAAAGCAATTGATGTTGACGAAGAATTCATAGAACCTTACCTTGTGCTTGCGGAGGCAGCCATTGAAACAAATGATTTTGCGCGTGCAGTATGGGCTTATGAGAAAGGATTGAAAATTGACCCTCTTTTTTTCCCAATAGGATACAAAAATCTTGCTGATGTTTACCATAAACTGGGTGATTATGAGAGTGCACTGAAGAATTACAAGATTTTTCTCTCCATGTACAATTCAAATTCAAAAATTATTGCTTCTGTCAAAAACCGCGTTAAACAGACAGAATTTGCCCTTGACCAGGTTAAAAACCCTGTGGCTTTCACACCACAAAATGCAGGTAGCGGTCTTAATTCAAGATACAATGAATACTGGCCTACCTTATCAGTTGATGAAAAAACCATGGTTATCACCCGGCTCATCCCCATCAATAAAGAAAAAGAAGCACAGCGGGGAAACCGTCACGAGGATTTTTTCATCTCACACCTGGAGGACAGTTCGTGGACAGAAGCAAAAAATGCAGGTGCACCCCTAAATACTTTTGAGAATGAAGGAGCACAGGCAATTTCTGCAGACGGGCGCATAATGGTATTCACAGCATGTAACCGTCCTGATGGGGAAGGAAATTGCGATTTATACATCTCTGCCTTTGATGGTGAAAATTGGTCTGAGCCAAAAAACATGGGTACACCCATCAATACATCTCTTAAAGAAACCCAGCCCACCCTTAGCCCAGATGGTAAAACCCTCTTTTTTGCAAGCAACCGTCTTGGTGGTAAAGGAGGACTTGATATTTACAAAACCACACGCACAGCTGGAGGCAACTGGACGCGACCTGAAAGTGCAGGTGATAGTATCAATACTGCAAAAAATGAACAATCACCCTTTATTCATCCGGATAACCAAACCATGTATTTTGCCTCAGAGGGATGGATGGGAATGGGCGGATTTGATTTGTTCATCACCCGGAAAAAAAGTGATGGTACCTGGCAACACCCAAAAAACATGGGATACCCTATCAATACCCAAAATGATGAATTCGGGCTGATCGTTAACGCCCGCGGAAACAGGGCTTATTATTCTTCTGACAGGGAGCCTGAAAGAGGACGGGATATATACTGGTTTGATCTTCCGGAAGAGGCACGCCCGGTCATGGTTTCTTACGTAAAAGGTACGGTGTATGATAAAAAAACAAAGAAAAAACTGGCCGCTACACTTGAGCTGATTGAACTTGAATCTTCTGAAACATACACCCTTGTGGAGAGTGATCCCGTTACCGGAGAATTCCTTCTCAGCCTTCCATCCAACAATGATTACGCCTTGAATGTCTCCCGTGAGAACTACCTGTTTTATTCAGATAATTTCTCCCTGAAAGGCATCAACGATATTTCAGACCCTTTCCAAATGGATGTGCCTTTATCTCCTATTGAAGTTGGAGAAATTGTAGTGCTCCGGAATATCTTCTATGAAACGGATTCTTATGCCCTGAAAAAAGAATCACGTACAGAGTTACAAAAACTTATTCATCTGTTAAACAATAACCCTGGACTGAAAATCGAGATCCGTGGACATACAGATAATATTGGCTCCCAGGAATACAATCTCGACCTGTCGCAAAACAGGGCAGGCAGTGTTGCACAATATCTGATGGAAAATGGCATTGAAAAGGAACGCATCACATTTAAAGGGTATGGAGAAAAAATTCCTGTGCAACCCAACGATACACCCGAGGGAAGGGCGCAAAACCGGCGTACAGAATTTAGTATTACAGAAAGTAAATAGTGTTTCTCTTTAAACTACAACTTCTGCGTTGCTGCCCGAAATATAAATCCTCAATACGCCTGAGGCGGATACTGCGGTTTATATTTCTCACATGCCCCCGCATGAATTGCGGAAC